>JACQTR010000158.1 GCA_016210705.1 Chloroflexota bacterium
AGCTTCCACGGCACCATTAGCGAATATAAAGGGAAATGCCGCTTTGGTTGGGTTCTCCGAACCACTGGAACCTAAAAGAAAGAGCTTTGCCATTTTTCCTCCCTTCAGCTAGCAATGCTTAGGGAAGAGTATATTAGGGCGTTTACAATGAGCTTACAGTAGAGTGGTACGAATAGTTACAGATGAGCACAAAATAATCTCCCTTTTCTGACATTGACTTAAATGGTATTCTCAGTTAGCATAACCAGAAACTAGGCCTATCCTTATACAATGATTATCTATAACGTAAGTCAGGTCACCCGATACCTAAAGAATACCCTAGAGGGCGATACCGCTTTAGCCGATATCTGGATCAGGGGAGACATATCCAATCTTTCCCGCTCTCAGGCCGGACATTTTTATTTCACCCTCAAGGACGCCTATGGCCAGCTCCATTGTGTCTTATTTCGCCAAAAGGGGGTGGGAATTCCCCTGGAGAATGGTGTGGCTACCATTGCTCACGGCTATATATCTCTATACGAAGCCAGAGGTGAGCTCCAGTTATATGTCGACCTCCTTCAGCCCGAGGGTATGGGTATCTTCCAACTGGAGTGGGAGCGGCTCAAGGCGCAATTAGAAGAAGAGGGCCTATTTGAGCCATCCCGCAAACGCCCCTTACCTACATTTCCACAACGCATCGGAGTGGTTACCTCTCCCACTGGCGCCGTCCTCCACGACATCATCAATATTGTCCAGCGTCGTTATCCCCTGGTGGAATTGATTATCGCTCCCACCCCCGTCCAAGGTGACTCTGCCGCCGATGGCATAGCTGAGGCCTTTCGAAACCTAAATGAAGAAAACATCGACCTGGTCATCCTGGCCCGAGGTGGCGGCTCCTGGGAGGAGCTTTGGGCTTTTAACCAAGAAAAGGTTGCTCGCGCCATCTACGCAAGCCACGCCCCGGTCGTATCTGGAGTGGGCCACGAGACCGACCTTACTATCGCCGACCTAGTGGCTGATGTCCGAGCCCCTACTCCCTCCGCTGCCGCCGAACTGGCGGTGCCCGATCGCCTTCAGTTGGAAAAACACCTCCACTTGTGCCTAGAAGCATTAGCAAGCGCCGCTGAGGCCCAGCTATCTTTCAAAAAGAACCAGTGTCAGGGAGTCATAGACCAATTGCGTTCCCTGGCTCCTCCCACCCCCTTGTATCGCCAGCGCCTTACACAACTCAAAGAAAAGACCATCCTTTGTCTCAAAGAGCTTTTCAGGGACAAACGGCAGCGCCTCCATAACCTTTCCCTGACCATGAACACCTTGAACCCTCAAGCTACTTTAAACAGAGGTTATGCCATCGTCCAGCGTTCCTCAACCCAAGAGGTGGTATCTAGGGCAGCCCAAGTCCACCCTGGCGATAGCATCGATGTTTGGGTAAGGGATGGCTCGTTCCTAGGTCAGGTAACTACTTAGATAGAAGAAAGCTATGGCCGAAGAGATGACCTTTGAAGAGGCCCTGAGCAAGTTGGAGGAGATGGTAAAAACCTTGGAGGACGGAGGGCTGACCCTGGAGCAGGCCACCGCCTTATTTGAAGAGGGAGTACGGTTGGCTAATATCTGCCACCAACGTCTAGAAAGCGCCGAACTGAAGATCACTCAGCTACAATCGGCTTTCTTTAGCGAGGCTATTGAGAACTTCGGCGATGAACTGTAAAATATAACTAAAGAAAGTAAACCCTTTCTAAAAGGAGAACCATGACTCAGGAACCAACAGCCGATCGCGTGGTAGATAGTCGCGGCACCTTGTGCCCCCTACCCGTCGTCGATACCAAAAGGGCTATAGATGAGATGGCTTCAGGCCAGATACTTAAACTTCTAGCCACAGATCCCGGCTCTGAAAGCGATATGAAGGCTTGGTCCCGGCGAACGGGACACCAGATCCTCTACGCTAAGACCGAAGATAAGGTATTTACCTTCTATATTCAGAAGAGTTAGGAGATTTGAGCCCATGGAAACGAAAACACCCGCCCCCAAGAGGCTGGCGATAATAGCCTCTAAAGGCACCCTAGATATGGCCTACCCGCCCCTTATTCTAGCCACCTCGGCGGTGGCCATGGATATGGAGGTCGCCATATTCTTCACCTTCTACGGCCTGGACATACTAAAAAAGAAGAAGACAAACTCCCTTAAGGTAGCTCCCTTGGCCAACCCCGCCATGCCTATGCCTGTGCCCAACATTTTGGGGGCCATCCCCGGTATGACCGCCATAGCCACCATGATGATGAAGCGAATGATGGGCAAACAAAAGATGCCCACCATCGCCCAGATGTTAGATATGGCTCAAAAGGGTGGAGTCAGGCTTATAGGCTGCACCACCACCATGGGGGTCATGGGAGTAAAGAAAGAGGACCTTATCGAGGGTGTAGAGCTGGCCGGAGCTGCCACCTTCCTGGAATACGCCGCCGATGCCGACGTTAGCCTCTTTATTTAGTTCGTTTAAAAAGCTAAAATAAGAGACAGCTTAGGCAACCGGATTATCGAGAAAATACTCTTTGCTCCACGCTGATCTACATATACATACCCTTCATTCCTGGGACTGCGCTATGGGGAGCAAGGCCATTGTTAGGCGCTGTCTGAAAATAGGGATCAACTGCATCGCCGTTACCGATCATAATGCTATCGCTGGGGCCCTAGAGCTCAAGAGAGTTGCTCCGTTCCCGGTAATCGTTGGCGAAGAAATTAGAAGTCAAGAGGGCGAAATAATAGGCTTTTTCCTCAAAGAGTCAATCCCCAGAGGACTCTCTCCCCAGGACACAGCAAGGCGAATCAAAGACCAGGGGGGATTGGTTTGCATACCCCATCCCTTCGACCGCCTTCGTCGCTCTGCCTTGAAACGAACTGCTCTCGAAGATCTGCTCCCCTTTATTGACATCCTCGAGGTCTTCAACTCTCGCACCACCCTTCTTGGGGATTCGCGGCAGGCCGAGCTTTGGGCTCGAAGCCATGATCTCCTCTTCAGCGCCGGCAGCGATGCCCATAGCCTGGGAGAAATCGGCTCCTCCTACCTGGAAATCCCTGATTTTGACCGAGCCGAAGAATTTGCTCAGGCACTGGCCCAAGCTAAAGTAGTGGGCCATCGTTCACCGCCCTGGGTTCATCTGCTCAGCATGTGGGCTAAACTATCCAAAAACAAGGCTAAAGTAAATGTATAAGATAGGGTGGTTTTCCACGGGGCGGGATAAAGCCGCCAAAGAGCTTTTGAAAACGGCATGGGATAATATAAAAAGCGGCCAGATCCCGGGCGAGATCTCCTTTGTCTTTAGCAACCGCGAGCCTGGAGAGGACTCAGAAAGCGATTCCTTCTTCCAAATGGTGAAGGACTATAGTATCCCTCTAATTTGCCTATCGTCGCACCGCTTTGGTCTGCGAGAGAAGAACACGTCTCCATATCTGGCGGGGCTTCCTCCATGGCGTAGGGACTACGATAAAGAAGTAATGAGACTCCTGAACCCCTATCCCAGAGACTTGTGTGTCCTGGCTGGCTATATGCTAATCGTCGGACAGGAGATGTGCCAAAAATACACTATGATTAACCTTCACCCCGCCACCCCCGGCGGGCCCACTGGCACCTGGCAGGAGGTGGTCTGGCAATTGATGGACAGCCGCGCCGAGACTACGGGGGTTATGATGCACCTGGTTACCCCTGAGCTAGACCAAGGGCCTCCTGTAACCTACTGTACGTTTTCCATAAGGGGACAGCCTTTCAGCCGTTATTGGAAAGAGTTAGAAGGCCGTTTTATGGCCCATATTAAAGCAGAAGAGGGAGAAAGTAACCCCCTCTTTCAAGCCATCCGTCAAAAGGGACTGGCCCGGGAGTTCCCCCTTATCGTGGCCACCCTCCAAGCCTTCGCCCAGGGTAAAGTGAGAGTCGAGGAAGGAAAGGTACTCGATGCTCAGGGCAGGCCCATAGCTGGTTACGACCTTACCCCGGTGATTGAGGCCAAAATTAAGGAAAACCTATGAACCTCATCGCCTTTGATCTAGAGGGCCCCCTATCTCCCCAAGATAACGCCTATGAAGTGATGAATCTGATCCCTCGGGGCAGAAAGATTTTTGAGGTCATAAGCCACTACGATGACCTTCTAACCCTAGAGGGCAGAGAAGGCTATGAGCCGGGGGACACCTTGGCCCTCATAGTCCCCTTTCTTATAGCCCATGATGTTGCAGAAAGTGATATTGAGGAGATAAGCCAAAAGGCAGGACTGGTGGCAGGGAGCCCAGAGCTGGTAGCCTATCTTAAGGAAGGAGATTGGCAGGTGTATTGTATCAGCACCAGTTATCATCAGCACGCCCTCCGCATCACACAAAGGGTAGGCATCGACCCTCAGCACGTAGCCTGCACATTCTTTCCTTTGGACAAATATCGGTCAGAAATAAAGAAAGCCGACCGAGTGCTGGTAGAGCGGGAGGAACAGGAAATAATAAACCTTAAGCCCAAGGATGACCAGGCCATAAAAGAAATGCTAGACCGCTTTTTCTGGCGGGAGCTTCCCCCTACCCGCCTGGGAGCAATAATGAAAGAGGTCAAGCCCATAGGAGGAAGGCGAAAGGTGGCCGCTCTACGCGTCTTCGCCGCTCAACACAATATGGCTTTAAATAACTGCATCTTTGTTGGCGATAGCATCACCGATAGCTATCTGTTGAAGACGGTGGACGAAGCCGGTGGGCTAGCCATCGCCTTCAACGGCAACGAATACGCTCTACCCCGCGCTACAGTGGGCTTGGCCTCCACCTCCCTGGCCGACCTCAGACTAATTACCGAGGCTTGGGAGAAAGGAGGCATTAAGGAAGTAAAACAAGCGGTAAAAGAGACCCAAGGAATTGAGGGAAAGAGGGATCGGGGGCATTTCCATTGGCTAAAAGGCGAAAATGATCTGGAGGAGTCCTTGGCCATCCACGAGAGAATACGGCGTTTGGTTAGGGAAGGAGCGGCCAAGCTGGGATAACATGAGCACTTTTGACGTTATAGGCTTCGGCGCTATGAACATCGACCGATTATACCAGGTAGAGCACCTGGTAAGGGATGGAGAGACCCTAGCCGAGGAAATAGGTCTATTCCCAGGGGGCTCTGCCGCCAACACCATATATGCCTTAGCTAGACTGGGTTTAAAAACGGCCTTTTGGGGTGCAGTGGGGGATGACGCCGAGGGTAAAATCATCATCCAGAGCCTAGCCCAAGCTGGTGTCGATACCAGCCTAATTATGCAAGTAAAGGATGTAAAGACGGGGTCCGTTTTAGCCCTAAGCCACCCGAGGGGAAGAGCCCTATATGTATCGCCCGGGGCCAACGCCTACCTCTCCCGGTCGGATAGCTACACCCTACATTCCCACCAGGCTCAGATAGTTCACCTCTCCTCTTTTGTCCACAAAGACCAGCAAGAACTACAGCTACGCCTTATCCGCGAACTGCCCTCTCAAATAAAGGTCAGCCTAGCCCCCGGAGAGATCTACGCCTCTCAGGGTCTCGGATTCTTGACCCGCTTTTTAGAACGAACCCATATCCTGTTTCTGAACCGCCAAGAGCTGCGAATGCTCTCTAGGCAGGACCTCAAAACAGGGTGCCAACACTGCCTAGAGCGAGGTTGTGCCACAGTGGTAGTAACCCTAGGAAGGGGCATCCAAGCCCGTGGTGAACCTAAGGCCATCGCCTACGTAGCCTCTAGTAGCCAGCACTATTGGATCCGAGTACCATCAATATCGGAGAAGGCCAAAGAGACCACCGGGGCTGGCGATGCCTTCGCTGCTGGCTTTCTTTACGGCTTTGTTAAAGACAAAGACCCTGAGGACTGTGGCTTTTTGGGTCATCTACTGGCTAGTTACGCCATTAACGAGATCGGGGCCCGCGCTGGCCTACCTACTTTAGAGCAAGCCACTTCCAGATTCTACGAGCTTTACGGCCATTCTCTTTAAATAAACCCTAGGCCGATTGCTCTTCCAGCCTCCGGTAAGCCACTGCCTCGCCGCTTTGGTCGAAGAGAAGAGGCGGCTCCCTATTCAAAATAGCTGCAGCGTTGATGACGCACTTCTTGATATCGCTACGGGAGGGAATTTCGTACATAACATCGAGGAGGGTTCCCTCAATGATGGCGCGGAGGCCGCGGGCTCCCGTTTTGTGACGTAGAGCTTCCTCGGCTGCCGCATCGAGGGCGTCTGGGGTAAAGACCAACTCCACCTTATCCAAAGCAAAAAAGCGCTGGTATTGCTTGACGATGGCGTTTTTAGGCTCCGTTAGGATCCGCACCAGGGCTTCCTGATCCAAAGCATCCAAACTCACCACCACAGGCAAACGGCCTACAAACTCGGGGATAAGGCCAAACTCCAAAAGATCGTCAGGGACCACATGACGAAGTAATGCGCTGGCAGAGGAAAGATCTTTGTCTCTGTACTCCGCTTTAAAGCCCATGGACTTCTTATGCTTACTTATGCGGCGCTCCACAATTTGAGCCAACCCATCAAAGGCACCGCCACATATGAATAGAATATTGCTAGTGTGGATTTGAATGAAATCCTGATGGGGATGCTTCCGCCCCCCCTGGGGCGGGACGTTGGCTACCGAACCCTCTATGATCTTGAGAAGAGCTTGCTGCACCCCCTCTCCCGAGACATCCCTAGTAATGGAAGGATTAGCCCCCTTCCGCGCTATCTTATCGATCTCGTCAATATAAATTATGCCCCGCTCGGCACGAGCTAGGTCATAGTTGGCAGCCTGAATAAGGCGAAGGAGGATATTCTCCACGTCTTCGCCTACATAGCCAGCCTCAGTTAAGGCAGTGGCATCGGAGATACTAAAGGGCACATCCAGAATCTTAGCCAGGGTTTGTGCCAAGAGGGTCTTGCCACAGCCAGTCGGCCCCACCAAGAGGATGTTTGTCTTTTCCAACTCCACCTCTCCTCGAGAGGCATGTCCTATGCGTTTGTAATGATTATACACGGCGACACTAAGGACCTTTTTGGCCCGCTCCTGGCCGATAACGTACTCGCTTAACTGCTCGTAAATACGCTTAGGGGTTAAAGGTCTAGAGGTAGCTTTGGGCTTAGGGTGGGTAGCCTCTTCCTCCAGGATCTCTTGGCACAATTCAACGCACTCATCGCAGATGTAAACAGCCCCTGGGCCAGCAATGAGACGCCTCACCTGATCCTGATCCTTGCCGCAAAAAGAACAATGATATGGAACTCGGCTACCCTTAGTGTTAGCCATAATAACCCCCCTTATTCTAAATCAGCGCGATATGCCCTCACGAATCCATCCCCACCATTTCGGGCCTAGTGAGGATCTCATCTATTACCCCATACTCTAATGCCTGCTCAGCGCTAAGATAAAAGTCACGGTCGGTATCCCGAGCGATTCTTTCCAAAGGCTGATTGGTATGCTTAGCCAAAATGGCGCGCAACTTCTCCTGCATACGAAGAATCTCTCGGGCAGCGATTTCGATATCCGTAGCCTGGCCCTGAGCACCACCCATAGGTTGATGCATATGAATAGTGGCGTTAGGCAAGGCATAACGCTTGCCCTTTGTCCCAGCGCAAAGGAGGACGGTGCCCATGCTGGCCGCCAAACCCACACAAATAGTTGAGACATCAGGCCTAACAAGCTGCATGGTATCATATATGGCTAAACCAGCGCTAATGATGCCCCCTGGACAATGAATGTAAAGGCTGATGTCCTTATCAGGGTCCTCTCGCTCCAAATAGAGGAGCTGTGCGATGACCAAATTAGCCACCACATCGTTAATGGGACTGCCCAAAAAAACTATGCGCTCCCTTAGCAACAGTGAGTATATGTCGAAGGCCCGCTCTCCTCGCGTGCCCGTTTCTATCACCATGGGGATAATATTCTGTATTCTATTATTCATCTGTCCCTTCCTCATACTTATTTTCTACCTGGTCAGCCTCTTCTTGCCCGGAAGCTATTTCCGTCAACCGCTGCAAGGTCTTCCTGGTAAAGAGCATCCGCTCCAAGGAACGGCGCCCTGACGGTGAGCTGAAAAGGCGACGTATCTGGGCCGCGCCTTCACCACCCCCAGAGCTCATACGCTCGATTTCTTGGTCCACCTCTTGTGGACTAACCTCGATCTTCTCCAACTCAGCCACCCTATCCAAAACCAGGGCTCGCTGCACCCGTTGCACAGCCAAGGGTCTGAGCTCGGCCTTCAACTCCTCCTCCGTTTTCTTCAGCGTCTCCACATAGTCCTCTACTCGAGTCTGACCCCTACCCAGATGCTCCCTTTGCTCAGCTATGAGCCGGCCTACTTCCTCATCTATTAATACGGTAGGCAACTCCATCTGTGCCCCTGCCACCACCGTCTCCACCATCTCATCTTCATAACGCCTTTGGGCTTCCTGTGCGGCCCGAGCTTTCAGATCGGCCGTCACTTTTTGGCGCAGGGCCTCCAAGCTATCAAAGTCACCGATGGCTTTAGCCAGCTCGTCATCCAAAGGCAGCAACTGCTTCTCTTTAACCTCTATTACCTTTACTCGAAACTCAAAAGTCTTTCCTGCCAACTGGGTCATGGAGTGATTGGGAGGAAAAGAGAGTGTAAATTTCTTCTCTTGTCCCCTTTCCAACCCCACCACTTCTTCAGCAAATCCAGGTACCGGATAGGGCCAGCCCGCAAGAGGCTGATAGTCCTGATTCTTATCGTTTATCACAGCTCTGCCATCGGCCCTACCCACCACCTCCATGGTGAGACGATCGCCAAATTGCACAGCCCGCTCTATTGGAACCCATGGAGATTGACTATGCCGTATCTGTTCTAAAGCAGCCTCAACTTCCTCCTCTTTCGCCTCCACCTCCGGAGGCCTCATCCGCAACTCCTTATAGTTCCCCAGCTCGACGGCAGGTCGTACCACTACAGTAGCTCGGATCAGTAAGGGATCCCTCTGCGGGAGCTCAATATTGGGCTGGGCGATGGGCTCGATGCCCTGCTCCTGAAGGGCCTCCTTATACATCTCCGGCACCAGCTGCTGGATGGCCTCATCCCAAAGGGCATCTTTCCCCAAAAAGCGCTCCAGGGTGGGCCGAGGTACCTTACCGCGGCGAAATCCGGGTATCGCGGTCCGACCAGCCAACCGCCGATAAGCCCTTTCCAATGAGGCCTCCACCTGCTGTGGATCGACCTCAATATTTAAAATCACCTGGCTATCGGCTAGCCTCTCAGCGGTTACCTTCACTTTACGACTCCTAGATTGATATTATACAAAAAAAGACCGCCAACGGGAAGGGGAACCCGTCTTCACCGGACGCGAGGGTTCAAGGCGTCGTTTAGTCCATCCCCCAAAAGATTAAAGGCAAAAATGACCAGAGCAACCACCATCACCGGTTCTATGAGGAGATGAGGATGAATTCGCAGCGTCACTACCCCCCCATTTTCAAAGATCATCCTCCCCCAACTAGGGTTAGGTGGTTGGATACCGATACCCAACCAACTAAGCACCACCTCTGAGGTCACCGCCGATCCCATGGCCATGGATATCGTCACAATCACCGGGCTTATGGCGCTGGGTAGGATATGGACGAATAGAATCCTCCACGAAGAAGCCCCCAAAGCCTGAGCCGCCTCCACAAAGGGCCGCTCTTTAATAGATAAAATTTGGCCCCGTACCAAACGGGCCATCCCCACCCAGCCAACTAAGGCCAGAGTACCAAATACCACCAAGTAGTCCACTGCCCCAGATTCCACCAACCCCGAAATACCAGCCCTTGTCTCTACCCTTGTCAAGAATTCCGTGACCCGCGGTTTTACCGTAGCCGCGATAATGATAACCAGAAGCAGGCTAGGGAAGGCCAGGAATATGTCACCAACTCGCATAATGATAGTATCCACCCAGCGCCCCATATAGCCTGCTACCGAGCCCAAGAAAATCCCCAAAAAGAGGCTACCTGTAGCCACAGCAGCGATAGAAACGATAGCCGCAGTACGGGCTCCCCAAATAAGCCGACTCAACATATCCCGCCCCAGACGGTCGGTGCCCAGTGGATATCGCCAACTAGGACTATGAAAAACTACTTCAAGATTTTGTTCGTTGTAGCCGTGGGGAGCTAGCCAAGGGGCAAAGGCACCACCAAGGTAGACGATCACCAAAAAAGCTAGGGACAACATGGCCACCCTCTTGCGCCGCAAACGACGCCAACTCTGAAGCCAGAGGCTTTGCCCCCGCTCCTCCCTCTCCAACAAAGTCGCCTCAGCTACCAAACACACACCCTTTCTTTTAACGATAGCGAATTCGGGGGTCTAGGAAGGTGTAGCCTACGTCTACAAAAATGTTGGCCAGTATGAAAGCCACAGCCACTATAAGGGTCAGGGCCATAATAACGGGATAGTCCCGAGCAAAGATAGACTCCACTCCCAAACGCCCGATGCCTGGGATGCCAAACAACGTCTCGGTGATAAAAGCCCCCTCCACCAAGCCACCCAAAGAAAGGCCCACCAGGGTAAAAATGGGGAGCAGGGCATTGCGACCAATATGCCGGCTGAGAATGGTTCGCTGCAAAAGGCCTTTAGCCCGAGCGGTACGCACGTAGTCCTGACCGACGACATCCAAGGTGCTAGCCCGCATCTGACGCGTCCACACAGCTACCCCTGGAAGGCCCAAAACCAGCGCCGGCATGATGATATGGGTATCAAAAATCCCACCCCAACCAGCGGCTGGCAACAATTTGAGCGCAAGAGATAGAGCCAGGATAACAAAGGGAGCCGTAAGAAAAACAGGCAGAGAGTAAAAAATAAGAGAGAAACTTACCAAGGCGGTATCCAGCCAAGTACCCTGTTTCAGGGCCGCCATTAGCCCCATAGGGATGCCAATGGCTAGAGAAAGAAACAAGGCCACCAAATCCAGTTGGGCGGAAACCCCGATTTTGCGAGCGATGAGACTACCTACCGGCTCGCCTCGGTACTGAAAGCTCTCTCCCAGATCCCCATGTAGTGCCTTACCTATATAATCAACGTACTGACGCCAAAAAGGCCGGTCTAAGCCCCGTTCGTGGCGTATACGTGCCACCACATCGGGGTTAGTGTGACGGCCTAAAAGTACCTCCACGGGGTCGCCCGGCCCGTACTGGCCCAGGGTGAAAGTAACCAGAGAAACGGCTAAGAGAACTACAGGGGCCCACAGAAGACGACGTACAATGTAAGACAGCATATCACCCAGACCCTAGAAAAACCAAAGAAAGCCCCCTCACTAGCGCTGAATGGAAACATCCTGCAAGATTGGAATTACCAAGGGAGCCGGGGCATAGCCCTTTATGTAAGGCTTGACCAGGATATAGGTTTTGGTATGCCATAAGGGCAGCCAAGCGGCATCGTTGACTATGATTTGCTCCGCTTGCTGGTAAAGTTGGATACGAGCGTTCTGATCC
>JACQTR010000164.1 GCA_016210705.1 Chloroflexota bacterium
CCTCGGCCACGGCGACGCCCTTCACCCCGTGCATCGCCTGGCTGGCGTGAAGGAGGAGGGCGATTCTCTCCTCTAAGGGCACGGCGAAGGGGTCTTTCTGCACCGGGGTGCGATATTTATCCACTATCTTTAGGCTGGGCCCCAGGTCGATGGCCGGGACGGGGACCGTGGCCGAGGCCTGGGCGATGGCCACCGCCAGGGCGGCCACCCGATCCAATTCGGCAGGCTCCAGCAGGGAGCTAGAGGCGAAGCCCCAGGCCCCGTGGGCGATGACCCGCACCCCGAAGCCGCGGCTCTCGTTGTGGGCCAGGGCCTCCACCTTGCCGTTCTTGACCACTATGGACTGGGTCTGGCGATGGACGATGCGAACATCGGCGTAGGTGGCGCCCCGGGCCTGGGCGGTATCTAAAGCGCGGTCGGTCCACTCCTTCACGGTCGCGCCTCCTCGATGCGGAAGCTGGAGACGATCTTGGCCTTATCGCTGATGGTGGCCCCCACCGAGCAATACTTGGTTTCGGAAAGCTCGATGGCCCGGGCCACCGCCGACTCCTTGATGTCCTCCCCTTTCACTACGTACTCCACCTCCACCTTTTGGTAAGTCCATGGTGGATCGGGAAGCTGCTCCCCCTTCACGATTATTTCAAGGCTAGATACCTTCTGGCGCTGTTTGCGCAGAATGCCGATAACATCGATGCCAGTGCAGCCAGCCAGGGCGGCCAGAAGAATCTCCGAGGGGCTGAAGCCACGGCCCTCTCCATCCAGAACAATGGCATGACCATCGCTGCCCGTGGCCACAAACTGGAGCCCATCTACCCATTTGGCAGTAACCTGCTTCATGGCCTTTCACCTCCCAAAATGCTTTGTTTCTACCAAAGTTTAACGTTGACGGAAGCCGTGGAATTAGTATACAATAGGGGCACAAGGGAGAGTTTATTATGCCCATTTACGAATATTATTGCCCCAGTTGCGATGCCAAGTTTCAGCGGCTGCTCCCCATGAGCCAGGCCGATGACGGCGTTTGTTGCCCCGAAGGCCACGATGGGTCGCGACGGCTGATTTCTACTTTTGCCTCTTTCGCCAAAAGCTCCGATGGAACTACCACCGCCATCGGAGGCAATTCTTGCGCCTCCTGCGCCGCCACTAGTTGTGGTTCCTGCGGCATCTAGCTATTAACCATCAGCTAAAAAATATTGAGGTCGCGTTTCCAGAGCGGCTTTAATACTAATAGGTAATCTCCCCCACTTTTCTTTTGATCAGCTTTAAGTAAGCACCGGCTATCCCAATCAAAAGCGCCGCCTCCACCACCACTGCACCAGCAATAAACATGGTAGCATCGAAGAAAAAGCCCTGGGGAAACATCTGAATGAGACGGTCACGGCTAGGGTCTAACTGCCAAAAGTCATTAGCGAAACTCAGCAGGTGAAATTGAAGAAAAAGGGCATCGAAATCAAGTAAAGCGCCCATACCCAAGGCCACCAGCAGGGTTAAAGTAAGAACGCCCCCCAAAAATAAGCCCTGAGCCATATCTCTACCCCAGGTCTTGCGTTGCCACCAAAAACTGCCCACCACATAGGCCGCAACGAAGATTAAAGCCACAGTCTGGACACGATAAACCTTGCGAATAAGGTCTTTAACATCTTTTAAGTGAACCACTTCCCGCTGGTTAAAAAGAGGAAGCTTCCTTCCCGATACCGTCACCTCCAGACTTATGGGCTCAGCAGAGGAGTTAAAATAGCTTATCAAACCACGGGCCACCGCGGGAAGATCATCCTTTGCTATCCCCGTCTCCCCACTGACGTCATATTTATCAAAGCCGTATGCATAGAACCAAGGGCTGTTGGCAACGTAGCGGATGGTGCTGGTAAGAAGCAATATGGGCACTGCTAGTACAAAAAGATAGTGAAGAACCCTTTTTAGCATGAGCACCTTGTTTTTCCTCAGACCATAATAGGTAGCCACCTTTCGCCTTGTCAAGGTAAGGCCCCTCCTTTATAATCACCGAGGAGATTGAGCATGTTCCAAGAAAACCTGGAGAGTTTCGCTACCCTAGAGCGCATAATGGCCCAGCTTCGCTCACCCCAAGGGTGTCCTTGGGACAAGGAACAAACCCACCCCACCCTAAAGACCTTCCTCCTGGAGGAAAGTTACGAGGTACTGGCTGCTTTGGACGAGGAGGATATGGACAAGCTAAAAGAGGAGTTGGGCGATCTCTTGATGCAGATAGTGTTCCATGCTCAGATAGCAGCCGAAGCGGGGAAGTTCAACATGGGGGATATTCTTGAGGGCATAAACGCCAAGCTCATAAAACGCCACCCTCATGTCTTCGACGAAACTTCCGTGGCCTCCAGCCAGGAGGTGCCCCACCGATGGGAGGCCATAAAGAAGGAGGAGCGCGAGGGCTCCATCCTGGCCAGTGTGCCCAAACAGATGCCCGCTTTGGCCGGCAGCCAATCCATCCAGAGACGGGTGGCTGAGGTAGGATTCGATTGGGCTAGTTTAGATGAAGTTCTGGATAAGGTCAGGGAGGAGCTTAACGAACTAGAGAGAGCCAAAACTAGCCAGGAAAAGATCCATGAGTGGGGCGACCTCCTCTTCGCTCTGGCCAACGCGGCCCGCTGGCAGAAAATAGACCCGGAGGAGGCCCTACGCCTAGCTAACCAGCGTTTCAGTCGCCGCTTCGCCTATATGGAGGAGGTCTGCCGCCAGCGTGGCCTCTCCCTAGAGAGCCTCTCCTTGACTGAACAAAACGCTTTATGGGAACAAGCCAAAGAGAAGGAAAGGCTTTGATTTGGTTAATATAGTCCCCTTGGGCTACGCCCTTTTCACCTCTCTAGCCACCGTAGCCGGGGGTTTGCTACCCCTTTACACCTGGGTTAAGAGATTTGAGACCCGCTACCTGGAGGCCTTTGCCGCCGGAGCCATGGTAGCTATCGCCTTCTTCGAGATGATCCCGGAGATGGGAGAGGGCAACGCCTGGGTTCTGGCCTCGGGCTTCTTCACCGTCTACATCATCTCGATGCTGGTAACCTTCCACGCCTGCGGTTACGAGGAATGCGATATACGCTCCGTAGGTTGGACGGCGGTCATCGGGATCGCTATAGAGAGCCTGGTGGACGGCGTGGCCATAGGGGTTGGTTACGCTGTAGAGCCTTCTTTGGGACTTATTATCGCTGGCGCCGTCTTCATCCATGAGGCACCCCGGGGGTTCACCACCGCCGTCGTTATGAAGGGGTCTCAATACCGCCAACGATGGGTGCTAGGGGCCTTGGCCATAGACGCCGGCTTTACCCCATTGGGGGCCATCTTTGCCAACGTCTTCCCGCAGAGCCTGCTCCCCGCCCTCATCGCCTTTGCCGCCGGGACCTTTATCTACGTGGGGGCCAGTGATCTCCTCCCCGATGCCCACCGCCGACTGAATTTTAGGGTCATCGGCTCCCTCTTAGGAGGGGCGGCCATTATACCTATTTTAGGAACGTTCGTCCACCTCTAAACTGTTAAGAGACCACGTCGAACACAAGGAAGCCAGTAAGGATAGCCAATATTGTGGTCAAAGCTATCAATACCCAGGTCACTTTTTCAAGTCGTTTCTGGGATTTAAAAAGGGCGACAGTGAACATAGTCAAGATATACTCGTCGTCGGAAAGGTAGTCCAAAGAGCCCCTCAGAGAACTGCCATCTCTCCTTAGCCTCTGGAAAAGCTCACCTACTTCATTGTCAAACCTGTGCCACTCCTCCTCTTTGATCCCGAAGAATTTCTTTGTCACTTCTCTTCACGCTCCGTCTGTACCAGCAGGCTCAACTGCCTCCCGTTGACCACGGCTTTGTCTTGATAGCAGTTGTTCATGAGGAGGTGAACCTCCTGGCTCTGAGCGGCCAGGCTCTCGATCCCAGGGAGCCACTCCCTCAGCTCCGCCTCGCTATAGAGATAGTTGAAGCGCTCAGTGGCGGTGATGCCCTTCTTCTCCCAAGTCTCGCGGTTTCGGCCGTGGAAGCGCACCAGGCTGATAGGGGCGGTGGCCTCGGCCACGGACGGGACGCTGGAACGGAACCCCTGGGGCTCATCCACACAGACGAAAGCCAGATCGTTGCCTTTAAGAAACCCCAAAGTGCGGTCCCTATGCCACTCTTCCAACCAAGTAGCCGCTCGGAATTCAATGGCCAGGGAATACTGGGATAGATATTTCTTTGCCTCAAGGATGTGCTCCCGACTGGGCGGAGAGGGCAAGAACCATGGCGGGAACTGAAAAAGAACGACTCCCAATTTCCCAGCGCTATCCAAGGGCAACAGGGCCTGGCTAAACCGCAACCACAGCTCCTTCTTCAGCTCCTCGGGTACGTCCCGATAGTAAATGTTCGGTTGCTCTTCATCTTTTTGAGGCAAAGCCTCCCTAATATCTTTGGGTAAAGCCCGAATCGGGGTAGGATGGTGGGTAAAGATGGAGAAGGCCTTGACATCAAAGGTGAAGTTAGCGGGGGTGCGCTCCACCCAAAGACCGGCGGTTTGCTCCGAGGGCAAGGCATAATAAGAAGAGTCCACCTCCACTAAGGGAAAATTTTGCGCGTAATACTGAAGCCGGGCCTCGGCGGTGGTAACCGAGGGAGGATAGAAGCGGCCAGACTGGATTAGAGTAGGGTCAGTCCAGGAACAGGTGCCTACTAAGATTCTCGCCATAAGTCTTCTCCTAAACGCCCGTGGAACCATGGCCTCGGGCACCCCTAGAGGTGGGGGATAAATCCTCTACATCCATCAACTGTGCCGAAGCCAGGGGCGCCACCACCAACTGGGCTATTCTGTCCCCATCTTTGACCTCGAAGTGAGATCGGGAGCCAAAGAGGTACATAGTCACCAAAAGCTCGCCGCGGTAGTCACTGTCTATGGTGCCCAGAGTGACCCCCACCCCCTGGGCCGAAAGGCCGGAGCGGGGGCGAATCTGGGCATCGAAGCCCGGCGGCACCTCCAAAGCGATCCCCGTCCCGATTAGCTGGGGATCTCTGCCCAAGACAGTTACCCCTGGCGAGCCGATGCAAGCAAAAAGGTCGAAGCCCGAAGCGCCCTGGGTAGCCCGCTGAGGAAGCCTAGCTCCAGAACGTAGCCTTTTTACCTTGAGGGAAATAGAGCCTCTAATCATTTTTGAAACCTTTCTCACCACGGATTTTATCCCATATTAGGTTGAAGTCAACCTTCCAAGGTTGTAAGCTAAAAGCGTTGAAGGTATTTTCATGTCTTTAACCGCTGACATCAAAGAACATGCCCTGGAGCTGGGTTTTGACCAGGTGGGCATAACCGGGGTCCAACCCTTTACCGAGGCCTCAATAACCCTAGCCCAGAGGATAGAACAGGGGCTTTTGGGCGGGATGCCCTGGTTTACCCAAGAACGAGCTCAGATAGCGACCGACCCACGGCGACTTTTGCCCTCGGCCCAATCAATTATTTCCCTGGCTCTAAGCTACCCTATCTATGGATCAGAATCAGAGCCCAGCTATGACCAGCCTCAAGGAAAACTTTCCCGCTACGCCTGGGGCCGAGACTATCACCAGGCAATGCGAGAAAAGATGAAGGCTCTAGCCAGCTACATAAAAGATAAAAGCCTTACTCCTTGGGAAGGGCGACTATTGGTAGATAGCACACCCCTAATCGAGAAGGCGATAGCCCAAAGGTCCGGTATTGGCTGGTACGGAAAGAACACCCTTATCCTAACCACGCATCACAGTTCGTGGGTCTTCTTAGGCGAGATCCTCACCAACCAAGAATTAGAGATAGATAGACCGCGGCCCTCCCATTGTGGCCCGTGTCAGGCCTGCTTGTCGGCGTGCCCCACTAGAGCCCTCATCGCTCCCTATGTATTAGATAGCCGCCGTTGCCTATCCTATCTCACCGTGGAGCATGAGGGCAGCATACCCTATAAACTTAGGCCCCTCTTTGGGCAGCGCATTCTTGGCTGCGATGTCTGCCAAGAGGTCTGCCCTGAAAATCAGGGGGTAAGGCCGGTAGAAAAAGAAGTATGGGGAAGAGCCATCAGCACCTTACCTCTAATACCTTTGCTCAGCCTGAGAGAAGAGGAATTCCGCCAAAGATTCCATTATAGTGCTGTGAAACGAGCTACAAGGCAAGGATTGCAACGTAATGCTGCAGTAGCTTTGGGTAACAGCGGGGATCGGGCAGCGATTTCGGCCTTGGCTCAAGCATTAGCAGAGGCCAAGCCCCTGGTGAGAGGCCACGCCGCTTGGGCCTTGGGCCGGCTGGGAGGAAAGCGATCTCGGCAGTTCTTGGAAAGAGCCCTAACTAAGGAGCTAGATGAAGACGTAAAAGAGGAAATCGTGGCCGCTTTAAACGATGGTGGCTGAAAGCCCGTGGCCTCACCGGACTCGACTATCGCTCCAGTATTGGTGCTTGCCGACCCAGATGTTATAATGGGAGTAATTTTTGCGGCTATCGATATCCAAAAGTAGTTAGTGGAACCATCTGAGCCAGGAGTCCCAAAAAAGCGCCGTGGCTGCTTGCGGGGATGTCTTCTTACCCTGCTGGTACTTATAGGGATTTTGCTTCTGACGGGAGGAGGGCTAGCCTTTCTTATCACCCGCACCCCTACCGTGGCCAAAAAAATGACCCCCGTTCCCGTGACTGCGGATGCTGCGGCCAGCTTCGATGCCAAAATCCAAGAAGCAGAGCTCCTTTTTAGTGAATCACTCCAACAGCCGATAAGAGTAGAGATAACTCAGGATGAGGTAACGGCCCGACTAGTTCAGGAGTTGGAGCGGCGAGAGCTACCCATACCCATATCCCATTTCCAGGTCAACCTAAAGAAAGATATGATGCAAATTAGCGCTATTCTGAAGGTAAACGGGTTAAATGTTCCTGTGGTGGCGACGGCTGAGGCCTTAATTGAAGGAAACGAAGCGGTAGTGGAGATCAAAGACATTCAAATAGGAAGCTTTCCCGTACCCAGCTTCGTGCGCGACCAAATCAACGACCTGATTAAAAAAGAGGCCGAGGGTCTGAAGTTTGAGTTGCCTCAGGGCGTAAAAAGCATAAGTATTGAAGAGGGTATGATTGTCCTGGAAGGGTTCTAATAAAAAGGGTTAGTCCCAGGCTGGGCGCCCGGGACTAACGGGTTAGGGATGAAAAGGAGTGAAGAAAACGAGGGGAGGGCTCTTTACGGCCCTCCCCTATTATTTGAGCTTATTGAGCTAAACTTTGCACAAAGGCCACTATGGCCGCCAGATCGCCATCGCTTATCTGGGCGGGAGCAAAGGCGGGCATAGCGCCGGACCCATTCCTCACTATAGAGGTAATAAGATCGGAGCTATGGAAGTGGCCCGCCAGCCGAGGCCCGATGCCTCCCTCGCCATTGGCCCCATGACAAACCGAGCAGCCCTTGGTAGCAAAAAGAGTCCTGCCCTGGGCCACCAGAGCCGGATCCAAAGCGGGAGCAGTTTCGGGAGCCATGGTCTCCATGGGCATCCCTGGGGCCATTTCGGTAGTGGCCGCTGGACGCCGAGGCTCGATGGACTCGTAGAATTCGTGGGTTAGCTCGTGGAAAGCCTCCGACACCATCGATAGAGCCTCCTTGGTAGCAGCCACGTCCTGAGCCGTCAGCCCTTTCTCTGCCCCCTCGATTCCTTCATGAAGCTCGTCGATGGGGTGTTTCATCTCTCGAGGCCAAGCCACGTGGGGAATAAGGGCTTCCAGCCGATCTACCTTCTCTAAGGCTATGCGTCGCCCTGAGTCCTGGCCTTTCTCCCAGTTAGCCACCTGGGCCCTGAGATCGTTGACATTGAGCCAGATGTCCTGATAGGAGGCGTGGACGACAGCATGAGCCATCATGCCCCGCTGTGAGGTTATCCACTTATCATAGAAGGCGTGGGTAAGGCTGTGGAAGGCATCGGAGACTTTGGCTAGGGCTTGGGTGGTCGCGACCAAGTTCTGCGCCTCCAAGCCCGCCTCTACGGGCTCTAAAGCATCTTTTAGCTCCAGAGCCGAACCGATCATGACCCCCGGCCAGGCAACGTGGGGAATTACGTTGTTGAGCCTATCCACCTTTTCCATAGCTATGCGTCGCCCCGAGTCTTGGCCCTTTTCCCAGTTGGCCACTTGAGCCCTGAGGTCAGACACATTGGCCGAGATGTCTAGATAAACTATGTGGGGCATGACGTGACCCACCACGTCCTCGGTACCCTTTACCCACTCATCGTAGAAGGCATGGGTCAGGCCATGGAAGGCCTC
>JACQTR010000156.1 GCA_016210705.1 Chloroflexota bacterium
ACGTTGGTGTAGGTCAGCTCATAACTCAGAGAAAAGCCTACAATATCGAAATCATTTAGAGGATGTTTTGATTCCAAACTGAAGAGTGGTATTTTCTTCTGGCGGAGTACCGTCTCCATATCTTTGTCGGGAGCATACACCCGCTCCGCTAATATCTGGGGCTCTCGATTCAGAATCTCGTAGAGGATAGCTAGCCCCAGGTTAGACATGCCAATCTCATAAAGATCGGGATAAGCTAAGACGACCTTAATGGGGATGGTATCCCAATCTTTAGTTACGGCGTTCCATTCCTGCCCCGTGTAGCGGGCGGGCTTGGTTACCTGACGAAGAATCTCATCTAAGAAAGCCATGGTGGATTTGGACAAACCTTCTCTTTGCTAATGAGGAAAACTTTTATCTATTATAGCTTTAAGCTCTTCTTCGTGGCAACGTATTGCATCGCATCTTAAAACCCGTTACAGTGGGGTCAAAGTAAGCCATGGGCGCTTGAGAGGCTAAAGATGAAGAAAATAAACTGGCTGGTGATTTTGGCTCTGGGAGTCTTTTTATTGATATTTGGAGCTTGCACCAAAAAAGAGGTTGTGGAGAGTTCCTCCCCTAGTGGCAAGGCTATGGAAGGCATTAGCGTTAGTGGTGAGGGCAAAGAGACGGTGAGCCCCGACCTGGCTGTGCTGAGCTTAGGGGTGGAATCCAAAGCGGCCACCGTGGTCCAGGCCCAGCGCCAGGCGACCACGGCTATGGACGCTATTATAGCGGCCCTCAAGGCCAAGGGGGTGGTGGAGAGGGATATAAAGACCATCCGTTTCAGCATCTATCCCTATTTTGAGGGTGTTGGCCCGGAAGGACCCGTACAAAAAGGCTTTACTGTTGCCCATATGGTAGCGGCCAAAATCAGGAAGGTAGGGGAGGTAGGGGGCATCATTGATGCTGCCGTGGCCGCAGGGGGTGATCTCACTCGGATGGAGGGCATCAACTTCACCGTTGAGGATGAAGCTGCCCTTCTTAAGGAGGCCCGAGGCAAGGCTGTGGCCGATGCCAAGTCCAAGGCCGAGCAGTTGGCCCAAAACGCAGGGGTAAAACTGGGCAAGCCCCTTTCTATCGCCGAGGGGACAGTAGTGTTCCCACTAACGGAATTTGGCTCTGCTTTGGGCAAAGGGGGTAACGGAGTTGTCACCCCTATAAGCCCCGGAGAGGCGGAGGTTCAGGTCAATGTACAGATTCTGTACGCCATCGAATGAAGTTTCAACTTCGGTGTTGGAGGAGGGCTGAAACTAGATAACTGCCTGAAGCGGAGAGGTCCTCGGTAGGTAGATAATGAGGGGCGGACTTATCGAAGAGGACATTGGCAGAGGGCGGGACCTCTTCATCACCTTCGTAGAGGATACAGGCTATGGGCAGGCGGGGGAAGGCCATAAAGCGGAAGGCAGCATCCCCAGTGCGAGACATAGGACTGCCACCTAAAGCTAGGCCTGCCTTTCTAAAAGCCTCTAAGTTTGGCCCAAAGGCTTGGGCCAAAGGGAGGAATACCTGTTGGCTAAAGGAGGATTCATAGAAAAATCCCCCAGGGAGCTGGCGAAAGGCGATCCACTCATCGGCCACGGCGGTGCCATCGGCGGTGAGGAGATAGTGGAGGAGCATAAGCTGGATAGAGGGCGACGGGGGATTGGTTACCCCACGTTCTTCTGCTTGAAAATCGGGGTGATGTAGGAAAAAGACGCGGTTGAAGAAAGGTATGCGCACTCGTCCTCTTTCGTAGAGAGCGCCACCCTTGGCGGCTGCCACCCACGGGTTTAAAGCACGCCAATCTTCTATCGCCTTACTTAGGGCTGTATCCAGGGCCATAAATCTTTCTCTTAAGGCAGTATATCATAACTCTTGCAACTGGGGGTCGTTGCCTAAAAGTTTGTTGCGATGGTACAATGAACGTTGTAACGCCATGGTTCTCAGCGACCGGGACATAAAAGAGTCCATTGCCACTCAGAGGATTATCATCGAACCTCTGGATAAGAGCTGTATCCAGCCGGCCAGTGTTGATGTCCATTTGGGCAACAAATTCCTGGTTTTTCGTAATTCCCGCCGTCCTTATATAGATGTTAGGGAAAATATGGATGATCTCACCGAGGAGGTAGAGGTCGAACAGGGTCGACCCTTTATCCTTCATCCTGGTGAATTCGTTCTAGGCTGTACCCTGGAGTCTATTGCTTTGGCCAATGATATCGTGGGCCGCTTGGAGGGCAAGAGTTCTTTGGGAAGGCTGGGCCTTCTCATACATTCTACTGCTGGCTTTATTGACCCAGGCTGGCGAGGCTGTTTGACCTTGGAACTCTCCAACGTGGCTAATCTTCCTATAACCCTATATTGTGGCATGAAGATAGGTCAGATTTCCTTTTTGAGTCTTACATCACCAGTGGAGACCCCCTATGGTTCGGAGAGCATTGGCAGCAAGTATCAAGGGAATGCCGGACCTACCCCCAGCCGCTATTATCAGGATTTTGCCAAGGATAAGGGCTGACCATGGATTGCATGGGGCGGGCTCTAGCTTTGGCAAGGCAAGCCTTGGGGACCACTAGCCCCAACCCTGCGGTGGGGGCCGTTGTAGTTAAGGGTGGTGTGGCGCAGGGCGAGGGTTATACCCAGCCGCCGGGAGGTGCCCATGCCGAGGTGGTGGCGCTAGCTCAAGCAGGGGAGGGTGCCCGTGGGGCGAGCCTCTATGTTACTTTGGAACCTTGTCCCCACTTTGGGCATACCCCGCCTTGCACGATGGCTATTATCGCCGCTGGCATAACTGAAGTACATATGGCTACTTTAGATCCCAATCCCTTGGTGTGGGGTCGAGGTAAGAGGGATCTAGAGGCGGCGGGCATAAAGACCCATGTGGGGGAGCTAGAGGAGGAGGCCCAGGAGCTCAACGAGGCCTATTTCAAGTATATAACCATGGGCTCGCCCTTTATCATCGCCAAATTCGCTATGAGCCTGGATGGCAAGATGGCCACCAAGGAAGGCGAGGCAAAATGGATCACTGGCCCGGCGGCGCGAGATCGCGCCCATGACTTGCGGCGAACGGTGGACGCCATTATGGTGGGAGTGAATACTGTTTTAGCTGATGATCCCCAGCTTAATTATCGACGTAGCGCTGCAGGGGAGGCTCAAAAAGGCGATCGTCAGCCCTTGCGGGTGGTGGTGGACAGCGAAGGGCGTATCCCAGCCACAGCCGGGCTATTCAAGGGCCCGGGTAGTACACTATTGGTCACTGCCCTCTCCGTGGACGAGGTTAAAGCCCAAAAGTACGCAGCGGCCGGAGCGGAAGTTATGACTCTGACCGCCAATGGTAGGGTTGACCTGCACCAGTTGCTGAAAATGCTGGGGGAAAGGGAGATCACTAGCCTTTTAGTGGAGGGTGGAGGAACGCTTTTGGGCTCTCTCTTCGATCTCAGGCTGGTGGATAAAGTGGTGGCCTTTGTGGCCCCCATGATTATCGGCGGGCGAGAAGCCTTGACCCCAGTGGAGGGGGAGGGGGTGAGTCGTCTGGCGGAGGCTCTACGCCTGGCCAGGGTGAAGGTGGAGAGATTGGGTGATGATATAATGATCGTTGGTTATGTGAAGAGGGACTGAGTTGTTCACCGGCGTCATCGAAGAAATAGGGGTGGTTGAGGGGGTGGTGGGCGATAAACTGACTGTGACAGCCACCAAAGTTTTGGAGGATACCCGCCTGGGGAACAGCATCAACGTTAATGGAGCCTGTTTGACGGTAGTTCATCTTAGCCCTGTGTCTTTTACCGTTGAGGTCATGGCCGAGACCCGACGCCGTACCAATTTGGGGGATTTGCGCCACGGTGATAGAGTGAATCTGGAGCGAGCCTTAGCAGTGGGCGCTCGGCTGGGGGGGCACTATGTCCAGGGACATGTGGAGGCCACCGGTGAAATCTTGTCTTTCACCCCTGAGGGGGATGGCTCGGTGTTGGTTCGTTTCGTTGCCCCACCGCAGATTATGCGCTACGTGGTGGAGAAAGGGTTTATCGCTGTAGACGGCATCAGTCTGACAGTGGCGGAGCGTAACGTCACTACTTTCTCCGTTTCCCTGGTGGGTTATACCCAGGCCCACACTAGCCTGGCTGAAAAGAGGGCCGGAGACAAAGTTAACCTGGAGACAGATGTTATAGCTAAATATGTAGGGGGGCTAAGGCCAGAGGTCGGCGGCGGCATCACCTTGGAGTTCCTCGCTGAGCACGGCTATTTAGTGTCCCGTTAGGAGGTTTTGCATGCCCTTGGTGAGTGCTTCCGAAGCCATTGAAGATATAAGGGCTGGCAAATTCGTCATCATTGTGGATGATGAGGACAGGGAGAACGAGGGAGACCTGGCCATAGCGGCAGATAAGGTCACCCATGAGGCCATTAATTTCATGGCCAAATATGGGCGAGGCCTTATCTGTTTGGCAATTACTGGTCAGCGATTAGACGAACTGCGCATTCCCATGATGGCTCAGGAGAATACCTCCCGTTTTGGTACCGCTTTCACCGTCAGCGTTGACGCTCGCCATGGAGTGACGACGGGGATCTCGGCTTACGACAGGGCTATTACTGTCAAGACCATTATTGACCCGGCTGCTAAGCCAGAAGACCTGGCTATTCCTGGTCATGTTTTCCCTCTGCGAGCTCGTGATGGGGGAGTCTTGGTACGAACTGGCCAGACTGAGGCCATAGTTGATCTGGCGCGGTTGGCGGGCGTCTACCCGGCGGGGGTTATCTGCGAGATAATGAACGACGATGGCACGATGGCCCGCCGTCCTCAATTGGAGGTGATGGCTGCTCAACATGGCTTAAAGATTATCAGCGTGGCCCAGCTCATCACCCATCGGCGTCGTTATGAGAAACTGGTGCAGCAAGTAGCTGAGGCTAAGCTCCCTACTAAGTATGGCGAATTTCGGGCCATAGCCTATAAAAGTATCACTGATCCCGATGAGCATGTGGCCCTAGTGATGGGAGATGTAACCACAGAGAAACCGACGCTGGTTAGGGTGCACAGTGCCTGTCTAACGGGGGATGTTTTTGGCAGCCTCCGTTGCGATTGTGGGGATCAGGTGGAGTTGGCTATGCAGCGCATTGCTGCCGAGCAACGGGGAGTGTTTCTCTACATGCGCCAGGAGGGGCGAGGGATCGGCTTGCACAACAAGATTAAGGCTTATGCCCTTCAGGATCAGGGGCTAGATACCGTGGAGGCTAATAAAACCCTGGGTTTTCTTCCCGATGAGCGGGACTATGGCATCGGTGCTCAGATCTTGGCCGATCTAGGCTTACAAGAGATCCGCCTTCTTACCAATAACCCCAGGAAGTATTTGGGGTTGCAGGGCTATGGCCTAAAAATTGTGGAACGGGTGCCCTTGATGGCTACCCCCAACCCGCGAAATCTCCGCTATTTGGAGACGAAGCAGAAGAAGCTGGGCCACATACTAAAGTTGGAGGAGGCCGCCGATACGGCCTCCCTTGAGTCGAAAGGAGGGAATATTGGGTAAAAGCTACGAGGGCGTGCTCCTAGGCCATGGCCTTAAATTCGGGGTCGTGGTTTCACGTTTCAACGAGTTCGTCACCGCCCGCCTCTTGGAAGGGGCAACGGATGCGTTACTACGCCACGGGGTTGTAGCGGAGGATATAGATGTAGCTCGTACCCCCGGGGCCTTTGAGATCCCGTTGGTGGCTAAAAAGATGGCCCAGACAGGCCAATATACTGCTATCATCTGTCTTGGGGCGGTTATACGAGGTCAGACCCCCCATTTTGAGTACATCGCTGCTGAGTTGAGCAAAGGTATAGCTACCGTGAGTCTGGAAATGGGGTTACCAGTTATTCACGGTGTCATTACCGCCAATACCTTGGAAGAGGCCATAGAACGGGCTGGGGCTAAGCAGGGGAATAAGGGCTTCGATGCTGCTTTGAATGCCTTGGAGATGGCTAACCTTTTTAAGATTTTAGCCCATCCTTAAGCGACAACTTTATAAACCCGATCCCCTCGGTGCACTCGCCCGGGAACTTTGATTCCCACTGCCTGCCCCGCCTTGCCTTCGGTGACGGGGACATTGTTAATCTGTAGGGAATCTACCTTGATTTCCAGGTCGGTAGAGTGGCCCAAAATGTGGACGGCATCCCCCAGTTTTAAGGTCCCCGTTAACTGGATACCGGCGGCCCCAACGTGAGCAAAATAATCATCGACTTTGCCTATTTCTTCCTCAGGCATGACTTTGCTCCTTTCCTTGAGGATCCTGTTTTAAGTATAGGAACAAAGGGGCCATAAATCAATACTAGCCACTTGGGCTGAGATTGCGTGGGCTTAATGGCGATGGTATAATTCGGCGTCATAGAATGGGGGATGTAGGATGCCTATTGTCGATGAGCGCTTGCGTCAGATCCTTTCTGGGGTGAAGTCGGGGGAGGTAAGCGTGGAGGAGGCCTTGGCTTCTCTTCATATCCTTCCCTACGAAGACTTACATTTTGCCAAAGTAGATCATCACCGGGCTTGGCGCCAGGGCCTGCCCGAAGTCATTTGGGGCCATGGAAAAACGGTGGAGCAGATTGTAGCCATCGCTGAGCGTATAATGAGCCATGCCGATCGCTTGCTCATAACTCGGGTCGGCCCTGAGGTAATGGCGGCAGTAAAAGCACCATTGCCCGATGCCCACTATAACCCTATCGCTCGAGCCATAACCGTTAATCGTACGGCCGAGGTCTCTCTTCAGCCTGGCGTACTCATAGCCTGTGGGGGCACCGCCGATCTGCCTGTGGCCGAGGAAGCGGCCGTCACCGCCGAGCTTATGGGTTGCGCCATCGACCGCCTTCATGATGTTGGGGTAGCTGGTATCCATCGGCTGTTAGACCATTTGCCCCGTTTGCGCCAGGCGAGGGTAGTGGTGGCGGTGGCGGGTATGGAAGGGGCCCTGCCTAGCGTAATAGCAGGCTTGGTCTCGGTGCCTGTCGTCGCTGTTCCCACTAGCATTGGTTACGGGGCCAGCTTTGGAGGTCTGGCTCCTCTTTTGGCCATGCTTAATAGTTGTGCTGCTGGAGTGTGTGTAGTCAATATCGATAATGGTTTTGGAGCCGGCTACTTGGCGGCTTTGATCAATCAAGGTTAAGGATGAAGAATGGAAAGGAAACTGGATCAGCTCAAAACTGTTCTTGGGGACATGGGGTCAGCATTAGTGGCCTACTCTGGGGGCGTGGATAGCACTTTTTTGGCGGTGGCGGCCCATGATGTGCTTGGAGATAGGGCTTTGGCGGTCACCGCAGCCTCGCCCACTTATCCTTCTCATGAAGTAGCAGCCGCTGTTGAATTGGCTCAAAAGTTGGGTCTTCATCATAGAACCATCGAAACTTGTGAGTTGGAGGACCCAGCTTTCGTTGCGAATGACCCTCGTCGCTGTTATTACTGTAAGCGGGAGCTCTTTGGCCGATTGCGAGAGATGGCTGATGAAGCGGGGTTAGCCTGGGTAGCCGATGGCTTTAACGCAGACGATTTGAGGGACTATCGGCCCGGGCATAGGGCTGGTGCCGAGTTGGGTGTGCGCAGCCCCTTGTGTGAGGTTGGCCTCACTAAGGAGGAGATCCGTTTGCTATCCCAAAGGCGGGGCTTGACAACTTGGGACAAGCCTGCTCTGGCCTGTCTGGCCTCCCGTTTTCCTTATGGCACTTCTATCACTGAGGATATTCTGGTCCGTGTAGCTCAAGCGGAAGAGTATTTACGTCAGTTAGGGGCGCACCAATTGCGGGTGCGCCATCATAATACCATAGCCCGCATCGAGTTGGACGAGGAGAGCCTGGCCCTCCTTATGGGGCCGAAGACCAGGGCTGATTTAGTGGCGAAATTTCGGAGTTTGGGCTATACCTATGTAACTTTGGATCTGGCTGGCTATCGGACGGGCAGTATGAACGAGGTGCTGGGAGAGGCCAAGTCTTGACCATCGCCTATTTCGATTGTTTTGCTGGCATCAGCGGCGATATGATCTTGGGGGCCTTGGTGGATGTAGGTCTACCGCTGTCGGCGCTCCAGGAGGAATTGAAAAAGCTACACATCTTTGGCTATAGACTAACCGCTCAAAAGACGCAACGAAGGGGATTCCAAGGTACTCAGGTTATAGTCTCTCTGGAAGGTGGCTCCGAGCATCCCCGTCCGTGGCAGGATGTGCATAATCTTATTCAACAAAGCGCCTTGTCTCCCCAGGTCAAAGAGCAGGGTTTGGCCATCTTCCAGCGGTTAGCTGCGGCCGAAGCCAAGGTCCACGGCGTTTCAATGGAAGAGGTGCACTTCCACGAAGTGGGGGCCACCGATGCCATGATAGATGTTGTTGGAGCAGCATGGGGTTTAAGCTGGTTGGGGGTAGAAAATGTTTTTGCCTCGCCCCTGCCCAGCGGTGGAGGGACTATAGATTCGGCCCATGGCTCTTTGCCCATACCGGCCCCGGCTACTCTTGAGCTTATGGCTATGGCCCAAGCCCCGTTGCGGGCCGGCACGGCGGCAGGCTCCCAGGATGGAGAGTTGGTCACCCCCACGGGGGCTGCCATTATCACCACATTGGCTGCCTTCCACCGGCCCCTTATGACATTGGAGCAGGTGGGATATGGGGCTGGCGCTCGAGACGTGGCCAACTTCCCCAACCTGCTGCGGCTATGGTTGGGTAAAGAGATATCTCCTATAAGTGAACTGCTTCTTCTGGAGACCAACATCGATGATATGAACCCCGAGCTTTATGGCTATGTATTGGAGAGCCTTCTGGCTCAAGGGGCCAACGACGTCTGGTTCACCCCCATCCAGATGAAGAAGAATCGGCCGGCCGTCATGCTCAGCGTGCTGGCGCTGCGACAGCTAGAGGCGGCTTTAGTTGAAACTATAATGCGGGAAACCTCCACCCTTGGTGTCAGGGTTCGGGAGGTTCAGCGGCACGAATCGCAGCGAGATAGGGTGGAGTTCGATTCCAGTTTAGGGCCAGTGGTGGTAAAGGTGAAACGCCTTGGAGGCAAAGCCTTCTCTGTGGCCCCGGAGTATGAGGACTGCCGTCGCCTAGCCCTGGAGCATGGGCTGCCTTTGCAAGAGGTCTACCGAATTGTAACCGCCGAGGCACAAGCTCGCGTCACCCCCATAGGCCCTTTGGAAGATAAAAACCTTTAATGGGTTGCCGTTGCTGGGGCAAGGAAGCGGTCCCTAATCTTTGTGCTTAAAAAGTCTAGAAGCATCACCACCATTAGGGTCAATAGGATCGCCGTCATGAGCTTCTGGTAGTGAAAGATGTTGATATAGCTGAACATGTAAAAGCCTATTCCACCCGCCCCGACGAAGCCTAACACCGATGAACTGCGGACGTTGTATTCCAACATGAAAAGGAGCTGGCTGAGGATGCTATTAGCCGCTTCCGGCAGGACAGCGAACCTCACCAACTGCAGCCGGGAGCAACCGGTGCCTTTAACTGCTTCTAACACTTCGGGGTTTACCCCTTCCACCGCTTCATAATAGAGCTTCCCCAGGTAACTCAGGGTATAGAGAGCGAGGGCCATGGTGCCGGCCACAGGCCCCAGGCCAAAGATAACTACAAAGATTAGGGCCCAGAGCAATACCGGTATAGACCTTACCAGGCCCAGGAAGGCACGAGCCCCCAGCATAACGCCCAGAGGTGCAATGTTCCTAGCTCCCAAAATCCCCAGGGGGAGTGCTAAAACGAAGCCAAGAAAGGTGCCTACGAAGGCCATCTGGATGGTCTCCAGCATGGCTTCAGACAAGGTCGGCGTCACACTTGGGTCGGGGGGGAGAAGCTCTGAGAAAAAGGTGGTAGAGTTGCGTAATCCTTTGACCAGGTTGCTTAAGTCCAAAAATCCCAGGTTGGCCATAAACAGCAGCAAGAGGGCTACCAGGGCGCCTGTTTTAATAATGCTCCCCAAATGTTCCCAAGGGGTAAAAGCCTTCGTTTTCATGCAAAAAGCTCCCTAAGGTTTGAGGCATTTAACTCATCGGGGGAAACCTCGGCTACCTTTAATCCATCTTTCATTACTATGGCCCTTTCGCCCCATTGGCTTGCCAGAATAAGGTCGTGGGTCACCATAACCAGGGTTTGACCTTGTCGCTGAATACTCTTCATCATTTGGAGAATCTCCTGGGCCCTGACATAGTCCAGGTCGGAAAGGAACTCGTCGGCCAGTAAGATGTCGGGCGTCTGAACCAAAGCCCGGGCGATGGCCACCCTTTGGCGCTCGCCTCCGCTCAGCTCATATACCCTCCTGGCCACCTTTTCGGCGAGTCCGACGCATTCCAAGGATGAAAGGGCTTGATCTATTTCCCTTTGGGGGAAAGCACCCAGCAAAGAGCGCCAGGTAGATACTCGGGATAGAGACCCGAGGAGGGCATTTTCCAGTACTGTCAGGTTGTTGACCAATCCTAGTTGCTGAGGTATATAACCTATTCGGGTGCGGAGGGCTCGAAAGTTGACTTCGTCCAGCTCTTGGCCCAAAATCTTCACTTTACCTCGGCTGGGTTTGAGGAAGCCCAAAATCACCCGAAGCAAGGTGGTCTTCCCTGAGCCACTGGGCCCAATAATGGTCAGGCTACCCCCTGGGGGCACCGATAGATCGATGCCCCTCAGGGTATAGGAACCCCTTCGCCCGTAGCCCACCCAGACGTCTTCTAGGTTGATAGCCATGTTGTGGTTACTGACCGATCGCGTAGCCGGTGAGCTGTATAGCCTCTTTTAGTCCATTCAGATGTTCTTCGGTGGAAGTTTTTTCAAAGCGGACAAAGATGGCCGAGATGAACTTTCTCATCATATCGCGCTGTTCACTCAGCTTAAGGAAAGCCTCTTGGACTTTGTTCTTTAGGGAGGCGTCTAGGTCTTTCCGTACGACCACGGTGTGGGAAGGCACGGGGCCCTGTTTGGTCAAGGTTTTGGTGCCAGCTAGCACCTCATCGTATAGCTGGCGGCTCACATCCCCGGCGATAACGGCTACATCTACCTGCCCTCGCTTTAAGGCTTCCCAGGCTTGGGCATAGCCACCGGCGAAGATTGCCTCTTGGAAGAATTCTCGTTCCAACTTCTTCTTTAGCTCGTCAGGAGTTAGCGCCTCACCAGAGGCAGCTTTGGAGATTAGCCCTTGCTTTACTAACTCTGCGACGGGAAAAAGAAAGCCCGATGTAGACAGGGGACCTGAGAAAGCAACCTTCTTTCCCTTGAGGTCGGTGATACGAGTATAGGGGCTGTCTTTGAGGACGACGAAGTGAGAGAAGTAGTAGGTGGCCTCCGTCGTGGTTCCATCGATGGCTACCTCACGAACCTCGGCTAACGGTACCTCGCCTCCCGCCCGGATGTTGGCAGCGAAGGCGGGCAGGGAGCCCAAAAGGGCGACATCGGCGTTGCCATACTTTAAGGCTTCCACTACTGCTGCCTCAGAGGTGGGCACGAAGACCTTGATATTGAATCCGGTCTCTTTTTCCAAGAACTGCTTTAATTCTTCCGCTTTAGCAGTCATGTCCGCCACCGCTTGCGTCGGCTGTACGGCCACCACCACCGTGGGCTTGGCCGCAGCTTTGGATTGGCAAGCCGATAGGGCCAAAACCACTCCTATTAAAAATGTAGCTAAGAACCCCTTTCGAACCATGCTCTTAATTTTTCTCCTTTCTTATTATACTTTTGCATGGCATTTGCGATAGGATTTAATAAGTTATACTGGCTTTGTTAGACTTGAGATCTAAAGTATCGCTATTTTTTAGATCCCGGGGCTGCCATGGCCATCTCGGCCATGGAGATATTGGCCCCCTTGAGGAAGTACCAAAGGGTGCCGAATAGGTAGCCCGCGTAAGCTATGACTTCCATCAGTTCGGGGTTGCCGTTGTAACCAAATACGGCTTTTAAGAAGCTACCTAACCCTTTGTTTTCGTTAAGGATGTTGTTTATATCCCAAACATGCTCCTTAACGATAGGGATTATCCCCGCTTCCTGCCATTCGTGGACGCCGTGCGCTAGTAGACCAGCGGCAAATAGGATGAGGAGGACGCCGGTGATGTTGAAGAAAAGACGCAAATTTAATCGGGCGCTTCCTTTGTAGATTAAATAGCCCAGAACAAAGGCCAAGGCCAACCCCAAAACTCCTCCTATGGTAGATTGGAGGGGGGTGGATGTTTGTACGGCGGCAAACATGAAAAGCACAGTCTCAAGGCCCTCCCGACCCACGGCCACGAAGGCTAAGATGCCCAAAGCCCAAGGAGTACCTCTACGTAGGGCGGCCTCTACCTCCGCCCTCAGGTGTGCGCCGATGGTGTTGGCCATCCGTTTCATCCAAATCACCATGTAAGTGAGCACCAAAACCGCCGTCAGCATGGCGGCCCCTTCGAAGATCTCTTCGTTACGGCCGCTGAACTCTCCCACCAGGGCAAAAATGATAGCTCCAGCCAGGAGGCTAAGGGCTATGGCTCCACTAACCCCCCACCATACATTTTTGAATTGCTCCCGATTACTTGTCCTGGCTAGATAGGCGAGGACGATGCCCACGATAAGAGCCGCTTCCAAGCCCTCCCGTAGGGTTATGAGAAAGGACTGTACCATGTTCTTGGTCTCCCTCTGTTCATTTTATACTAATGCATGGTATTTGCAATAATTTAGGCATTTAAAAAAGGTTAGGCTGGAGCTCGCTGTACCTGACGGAGCCGACAACGAGGGCAGTAGCCGGCCAAGGTGATCTCGGCGCTGAGAATATCGAAGCCCTGGTCTCTACTGGCGGCTTCTTTCATCTGGGGGATGAGAGGGCTTTTGAATTCTATCACCTTGCCACAGCTCAGGCACACCAAATGATAATGCTCGGCAGAGGCCTTAGCTTCATAATGGTGGTGCTCTTCATCGAAGTGTCTCTCTTCTACCAAGCCTAGGTCTTTGAACAGCTTTAAGGCTCGATACACAGTAGACAAACTGATGCGGGGTTCCTTCTCTCGGGCCTGACGATATAACTCGTCGGCATCTAAGTGGCCCTCCCATTGGCGAATAAGTTCCAAAAGAAGGGTACGCTGGGCAGTTACCCTCTTACCCCTTAAGGCTTTTCTTTTTCCCTCTTCGGAACTTATGATTTCCACAGTCGTCTTTTTGCAAATGAATGTCAATCGTCATTATAAAGAGGTTGAGAATAGTTTGTCAATACTTTACATTAACTTTGTAGAAAACTTCTTAAATTTCGTGGTTTCAGTTGGCAAAAAACGGCGGCACTTACGCCCTGCTCCTTTTTTTAGAGAGAGAGGCTCATCTTGCTGTAGGGAAGTTAGGAGAATTTGCCTTTGCTTCTGGCTACTATCTATATTTGGGGAGCGCTCTAGGGGGTCTTGATGTCAGGGTAAACCGTCACCTTAAAAAGGACAAGGTTCTTCGCTGGCACATAGATTATTTGCGTCAACGGGCGACGGTGTTAGAAGTGTGGTATCAGATTTCATCCAGGTCTCAAGAATGCCTATGGCGAAAGTGCGCTTCGACTTTAATTGGGCGCCAGACCCCGATCACAGGCTTTGGCTCTTCCGATTGCGGCTGTGATACCCACTTAGTTTATTTTTCTAACTCTCCTTCTTTCGAGGCCTTTGTCAAAGAGCTAGCGGAGCCGGATATAAAGAGGATAGATCTCAGCGCGGGGGAGGGGTCATTTAGTTACTTTTTGTGATCTCTAAAGTGAGGGGAACTAGAGATATCCATATATTACCGGGACGGAAAGGAATAGGGTTGCCGGCTTCGTCGAGGAAGCGTGTTCTTTCCTCTGGCCGAGAGCGCACCCAGCGAGCAGGAAAAACCTGGCCGTCGCGGA
>JACQTR010000157.1 GCA_016210705.1 Chloroflexota bacterium
CCTCTGGTGGGGCCTTCCGGGATTGGCCTCAGGACAAGCTAGCACTGGTGGCTGTAGAGGAGGCACTGCAACACCCCACCTGGCAGATGGGGAAGAAGGTAACCATCGATTCGGCCACTCTGATGAACAAGGGGATGGAAGCTATTGAGGCCCACTGGTTTTTCGATGTCCCTTTGGAGAGGGTGGAGGTAATCATGCATCGGGAGAGCATTGTACATTCCTTGGTGGAGTTTGTGGATAGCTCTGTGAAGGCCCAACTGAGCCTCCCCGATATGCGCCTACCTATCCAATATGCCTTGAGCTATCCTGAGCGCTGGCCAAATCGTTTCCAGTCCTCTTTGGATTTAAGTTCCCTATGTTCTTTGTCATTTAAACCCCCAAATTGGGAAAGATACCCCTGTCTGAGGCTGGCATTGGAGGCCGGGAGATCAGGGGGTACCTATCCTGCCGTCCTTTGTGCTGCCGATGAGGTGGCGGTAGAGCTTTTTTTGGCTGGCTCGATCAGGTTTTTGGACATCGCTTCCATAGTGGCTAGGGTTATGGAAGAGCACCAGGGCGTTAGTCATCCCTCCTTGGAGGATGTCTTAGCCGCCGATGCTTGGGCCCGGCAGCGGGCCCTAAGCTGGGGAGCTCGATAGGTTATGGCTTGGTTAGTCTTTGTTCCCATACTGATATTGCTCATCTTTGTCCATGAGCTAGGCCATTTTGTCACCGCCAAGTGGAAGGGCGTCCAAGTTTTAGAATTTGGTTTCGGTTATCCCCCGCGTCTTCTGGCGGTTAAGTGGGGCGAAACTGAGTACTCCATCAATCTATTGCCCTTAGGTGGGTTCGTGCGTTTGTTGGGGGAGGAGGACCCTACAGCCCCGCGTAGTCTGGCTGGCCGGGGTGTAGGCACTCGGTTGTTGATACTCAGCGCCGGCTCGATTATGAATATCCTCCTTCCTATCGTTCTCTTTTCCGCTAGTTTCATGGTGCCCAGCGAGGTAGAGGTGGGCCAGGTTAGGATTGGCGAGGTGGCCCCTCAATCACCGGCGGAGAAGGCGGGCATATGCCCTGGGGACATAATCCTTAAAATAAACGGTCGCAGTATCCGCAATATTAATGATGCGAGCTATAATATCCAGCTCCACTTGGGCTCGGAGATGACCATGGTCTTGCAAGGCGCGATTTTGCAAGGCAAGTGTTTGCCTCTTCAGCTAACACAGCAGGGCACAACGCAGCGAACCGTGAAGGTGGTCCCTCGTTGGAACCCACCCCAAGGCCAGGGGCCAACGGGGGTGATGCTGGTCATGGCCAATTCCTATACCACCACCGAGTCTTATCCTTTTTGGCAGGCTATCCCTATGGGGGCTCGTCGCAGTTTAGAGACCATCATTCTAGCCAAAAACCAGGTCCTCGGAATGATCATTCAGCGGGCATTTCCTTCAGTAGCTGGACCCGTAGGTATCGCCCAGGCCTCGGGTGAGGTGGCAGAGGTGGGTTTTGGGGCCCTTCTGGGGTTTACCGCTTTGCTGAGCATGAACCTGGGCGTTCTTAATATTCTTCCCATACCGATGTTAGACGGAGGCAGGATATTCTTTGTGCTTCTTGAGTGGGTGCGTAGAGGTAAGCGGATTTCCCCAGAGAGGGAGGCCCTGGTTCATCTTATTGGGTTTACCCTTCTTATCTTCCTTATCGTCTTGGTGAGCTATTATGATATACTCCGTCTGATTCGAGGGGAGAGCCTCATTCGGTGATTTTGCGTCGGCTCTCTCGACCTATTTCTCTGGGCTCAGTGACGGTGGGGGGCGATGCCCCCATCGTGGTTCAATCCATGACCAACACCGATACCCGAGATGTGTCCGCCACGGTGGGCCAGATAAAACGACTGGAAGAGGCAGGGTGTGAGGTAGTTCGGGTGGCGGTGCTCGATAGGGCGGCCGTCGAGGCTATATCCCAAATAAAACGGCAAATTAATATCCCTCTCATCGCCGATATTCACTTCGATTATCGCCTGGCTCTGACCTCTCTGGAGGCCGGCGTGGATGGCCTGCGCCTTAACCCTGGGAATATCCGGGAGCGGGAGCGGGTGGTAGCCGTGGTCAAGGCCGCTAAAGAGCGCAGGGTGCCCATTCGGGTGGGGGTAAATGCCGGCAGCCTTCCCCCTTCTTCTGACGCCCAAACATCGGTGGTGCAGCGCATGGTGGAGGCGGCTTTGGCCCAGGTGCGCCTTCTGGAGAGCCTGGACTTCGACCTTATCAAGGTTTCCGTCAAGGCTTTCGATGTCCTCACCACCATAGAGGCCTATCGGACCATCGCTGACCAAATTCCCTACCCCTTGCACCTGGGCATCACTGAGGCTGGCACGCCCAAAGCGGGGGCCATTCGCAGCGCTGTGGGCATTGGCGCCTTGCTTGTGGAGGGCATCGGCGATACCATACGGGTCTCTCTCACTGCCGACCCCGTGGAGGAGGTGGTGGCCGGCTACGACATCCTTAAGGCCCTCAACCTGCGACAACATGGCCCGATATTGGTGAGCTGCCCCTCCTGCGGCCGCG
>JACQTR010000165.1 GCA_016210705.1 Chloroflexota bacterium
GAACAGGGATAAGAGAGGATCAGATCCCCCTGCCCAAGCCAAAGAAGTCGAAATACTGGTTCAAGCGCACCAGGCTGTTGGTGAAGATGAGGACGCCCACTCCTATTAGGAGAAGCCCACTAATGACGGAAACAAAGCGAAGGTAGCGATTGATTCGCTTGAGGTACCTAGCTACTGGGCCCAGGGCTAAACCAGCGGCTAAAAATGGGATTCCCAATCCCAAGCTATATATGCTGAGTAGATAAGCACCTTGAGCCGCCGTCCCCGAGGTGGCCGCCAAGGTCAATATACCCCCCAAAATAACCCCAACACATGGGGTCCAGCCCAGGGAAAAGGTTATGCCCACCAGCAGGGAATGGAAGTAACCCATTTTGATCTCTGGATGGCTCAGCCGCCTCTCTCGCAACAAAAAGGGAATCTGAAATAATCCGGTTACCTGCAATCCCAGTAGGACAAGAACTACCCCGGCCGCCTTACGAAGCGTCGGCATGTAGGCTACCATCAAGGAGCCCGCCAGCCCCACCAAAACCCCCAGGGCTATAAAAACCAATGAAAACCCGCAAACAAAGGCCAAGGCATGAAAGAAGCCACGGCGGTGAGAAAAACCAGAGGTCGAACTCACCGCTGAGCCCGTCAGATGGCCGATGTAGGCGGGCACCAGGGGCAAGATGCAGGGAGAAATGAAGGAGAGAAGACCAGCCGCGAAGGCTGCTACCAAAGAAACGCTTTCCGTTTCCATTAACCCATTCTATTGATTCTCTCGGACCTACTTTCCCCAACCACGGCCGACGCCGGTTGCTGTCGTAAAAGGTATAATAGGGAAAACACACCAATAGCCAACACCACTAGGCTTACCACATGGGCCTCCTGGAGGCCAAAAAGGAACTTCTCCTCCTGGCGCAGGAAAGTGAGAAAGAAGCGGCCAAAAGAGTACACGGACAAATAAACAAAGAATAGGGCTCCCGGAGGCCGACGCCACCCCCACAAACGCCATAGAATAGCAAAGACCACCAAGTCCCAAAGCTGCTCATAAACAGGATAGGGCTGGGTGGCCACCCCCAAAGGGGCCAAGGCATTGGGATGATTATAGATGAAGGCCCAAGGGAGGGATGTAGGAGCGCCATAGGCATCGCCATTAATGATGCAACCAAAGCGACCCACGATCTGGGCCAGTATTATCCCCGGGGCGGCTACATCAGCGATGCGTCCCACAGGTAAACCTTTTACTTTGGCATAGATAGCTCCGGTGATAGCCCCTCCAATGATGGCCCCAAATATAGCCTCTCCCCCCGCTTGCAGGCTGAATATCTGAGCTGGGTGACTAGAATAATACTCCCACTTATCGATGACATGAAACAGCCGGGAGCCAACGATGCCCCCCGGCACGCCCCATAGTGCCACCCCGTATATCATATCCTCGGGGAGGCCTACCCTCCGCCCCAAGCGTACGGCGACCAAAATCCCTGTCAAAACTGCTAGGGCCACAAAAAGCCCGTACCACCTCAAACTGAAGGCTCCAAAGCTGCCTATAATCGGGTCTATCCCTATCCCAATAGCTAACATGAACCCTTCTCCTCTATTCTTAAAACTAGCTAGCCGATACTGGCTGAGGACGGGGGGGCTCAATGACCAAGCGAGTAAAAACATCCCCCCAACCAACATCGATAAGATAAACGGGAAGAAAATCCCGCAATTTTAAATAATAATACTGACCATCAGGACTCTTATCCCCAACCAGTATATCCACCTTTTTCCCCTCCTTCAAAGTCACTACAATCTCCATCTGGGGCGGCTCCAAGCCAAAAGGGACTAGATCCTCTGGATTTTCGGCGATGAGCCGCTTAGGGTGAGGGCCTGCAAGAAGAGCAGGGATACCCGGCCACCGGTTATAATCGACTTTCTCCTGGGGAGGAGGGTCTTGGAAATACCAATTTTCGTCCTCCTTTTTAGTAAAGGCAACCATCTGTCCCTGATAGCTCACCGCTATGGCGGTCATGTCATCCTCATTTTCTACCCAGATCTCCGGAGGCAGGGTCACAGCCGGCGGCGGCGGCTTTTTTAGTTCAACAAAATAGACGTACCCACCCAAAAAAAGCAGAAAGGCTAATAAGACAACGGTATTTCTAAAGCTCACGCCAAAACCCCAGAGGGGTCACCTCCTCCGCCACCAGCTAAAGACACCAAACAAGGCCACTACCGCTGGCAAGAAGGCTATGCTCGACCACTGGAGCCAAAGCCGCTCTTGACGATTGAGGATTACTCTACGGAACTCGGGCGGTTTGGGGCGAATGGAGATCAATTGCTCCTCCTCGCTCAGCCAGTTAACGGAATCGAGGAAAAGATCACCGTTGCTGAAGTCATAAAAGGACTGGTTAGAGGCGAAGTCGGAATCACCAATAACCACCAGCCGGGCCATTTCCGGCGATGTTCCCTGGTCTGTAGGCAGGGTACCTTCCATAGCCACGGCCAAAGTCAAAGGTCCTTTGGTATCCACTCCCTCATCGAAGTGACGCACCTGGCTATCGGTCTCCAGCCAGCTCGAGTTGGTGGTCGTGGCCAAGGGCTGGATAGTCAGCGTTTGGGGAGGTTTATCGGATACGGCGATGGCAGTGGCACTGGGATAGTATGTAATATCTAGCAGTTGGGTGATAGCGTGGGACAAATACTGGCTCCGGCGCACCACGAGGGTGGCCGAATCGCCAGAAACTGAACTATCAGGATCAACAATGTAACCCTGGCCTAGGGTAATCCCCCAGGGCTTAAGAAGCCCTGCCAGCTCCGGCGGGTAAGAGGGATCAGCCGCTATCAGGGCCTTCCCTCCCCTCCGGAGGTAATCGTCCAAGGCCTTTATCTCCTTATCCTGAAAAGGCTTTTGGGGCCCAGCGATGACCACCACCGCTGCATCGGCAGGCACCTGCGTATCGGTGACGAGGTCCAGAGTGGCCACTTCGTAGTTATCCGCCTCAACCCCCTGCCTCACATAGGCATAACCAGCATTATCCTGACTGGTTATATCGTGCTCCCCGTGGCCGGTAAGAAAATACACCTTGAGCTGCTTAACCCCAGTTACTTTGAGGATGGCACTGGTGAAGTCCCGCTCAGTGATGCCGAATACCTTCTGGCGCCGATCCCCGCTTTCGAAGACAATAGTCGGTTCGGTGATCTCGTACTGGCGAGCCACCGCCGGCTTGGCCTGGGGATCCACAAACTCGTACCTGAATTTATCGGAGCGGAAGCCATATTCCCGCAATAGGTTATCGATCTCGCTTCGGGCCGGGTCGTCGGGGACAAGGAAGGCAATGGCCTTGACCGGGTCTTTGAGCCCTTTAAGAATCCTCACCGTCTGAGGAGATAGAGAAAACTGGTGAGCGGCGGTGACATCAAAGCGACGGTGATTTTGCACACCCAAATAATTGGCCAGGACAACTATGCCCACGAAAGCGCCGATCATAACCAGGGTATTGGTGCCATATTTACCCCGACGCCCCAACAGCGCAGTTTTTATCTCCCTGATATTACCTAGAATAAAAAGGAGGAGGAAGAACCCACCTATGGCCACCAGGGTTCGGGCTTGAGCCCGCAGCTCCGGGGTCAGGAGATAGACCATCAAGGCAGCTAAAAGAGCCACCACCCCAATGGCGCCAGCGACTAGAGACGTAGCACTAAAAGTTCCTAAAAGGCCATCCAACCACCGCTTTAAAGTATTAAAGGGGGAGCTTCGAGTTGGGGTTGGGCTACTATCGTTTGACATTTATCGCCATCTCCGGGTCTCAAGTGATCTAATAGTGAGAAAAAAGGCTACGGCCATGAAGCTTAAGAAATAAACCACATCAGTAGTATTGATCACCCCTAGGGTAAAATCTCGGAAGTGATCAGGAAGAGAAAGATAATCAATTACCTCCCCAAACAAGCCCCCAACAACCTGGGTCGCCCCTCCGATCACCCAAAGAAGCAGTACGATGCCCGCTCCCAACACCCAGGCTACCACCTGGTTGCCGGTTAGAGAAGAGGTGAAAAGGCCCGCCGAGAGGAAGGCGGCCCCCACAAGAAAGAGACCCAGATATCCGCTAGCGATGGGGCCAAAATCGGGGTTGCCAAACCAGTAGAGAAGGATAGGATAGTAAATTGTCAGCCCCAACATAGCCGCCAGGATGACCAGGCTGGCCATGAATTTACCCGCCACAACCTCCCAATCCCGAATGGGTGAGGTAAGCAGCAACTCCAGAGTGCCCATTTTCTGCTCCTCCGCCAATAGACGCATGGTAAGAGCCGGAGAAAGCAGAAGAAGAACGAAGCTCCCCGGGGTAAGGAAATGCCTGACCGTCGCCTCTTGATCATTGATGACACCTAGGGTAAAAAAATAACCCGTTATAAGCAGAAAAACGGCGGCCACTATGTAGGCCACCGGAGAAGCAAAATAGGTTCTAAGCTCTTTGCCAGCCATAGCGACAACGTTGCGCAAACCTATACCTCCTCTTTGGTGGTGAGCTGCAGGAATATGTCCTCCAAGGTCATTCCCAACCCCTGAAGCCCCAAAAGACCCCAACCCTGATGCACAATGACGCCCGCCAGTTCCTCGCGCAGATCCCGTCCCAAGCGAGCGTCCACCACAAAGCGAAAATTACCATCAGCCTTTTCCCAACTAACCTCCAGAACCCCCTTGACCTGTCGGAGCCGCGAGGCTACCTCCGCAGCCGGGCCTCTAACATCCAGTTGGATACGCTCTGAACCCCGCAGCCGTTCCGAAAGGTTCTCGGGACGGTCGATGGCAACAATCCGACCCTCATTAATGATGACTACCCTCTCGCAAATCATGCTCACTTCAGGGAGGATGTGGCTGCTAAGAACAACGGTGTGTTCCCCCCCAAAACTCTTAATAAGCTGGCGAGTTTCCACAACCTGGCGGGGGTCAATGCCTATGGTAGGCTCATCCAAAATGAGAACATCAGGCTCGTGAAGTATGGCCTGAGCCAACCCCACTCGCTGCCGGAAGCCTTTGGACAGCTTGCCGATTAGAGTATCAGCGTAATCCCTAAGGTGGCAAAGACCCATTACGGTATTGATCCTCTTCTCCTTCCGCTTCCGATCAATACCCCTTAGGGCGCCATAAAAGTTTAAGTAATCATACACTGTCATGTCAGTGTAAAGAGGGACAGTCTCCGGCATGTAGCCAATGCGACGGCGTGCCTCTAGAGAGTGATCGATGACATCATAGCCGGCGACGCGAGCCGTTCCGCTGGAGGGGGGAAGGTACCCAGTTAGGATTCGCATGGTAGTTGTTTTGCCAGCGGCGTTGGGGCCCAGGAAGCCCAAAATCTCTCCTTTCTTCACGGAGAAGGTAATATCCTCAATGGCCACAAAATCACCATAGTATTTACATAGCTTATCCGTTTCGATCATTTACTTCCTCCCGATACCGCCTTTAGACTGGGAGTGGCCGTGCCCAAGGCGGTGGTCAACACCTCTCCCATGTGCTGGACAAAGACAAAACGCAACTGCCGCCTCACATCTTTGGGGATCTCCTCTATATCCTTAGTGTTCTTATGGGGCAAGATGAAGGTTTTAATACCCGCTCTGTGTGCGGCCAAAATCTTCTCCTTAAGACCTCCCACGGGGAGCACCCGCCCCCTAAGGGTTATCTCTCCAGTCATGGCCACATCCTTGAACACTGGCCGCCGGGTCAAGGCCGAGATTAGGGCCGTGGCCATAGTGATCCCCGCTGAAGGTCCATCTTTAGGGATAGCGCCCGCAGGGACATGAATATGGATATCGATGCTATCGAAGAGCCTGGGTTTAAGCCCCAACTCACCGGCCCGGGAGCGGGCATAGCTAAGGGCCGCTTGAGCCGATTCACGCATAACCTCTCCCAATTGGCCGGTTAGGATAAGATTACCTTTGCCCTCCATAAGAGTGACCTCAATACCCAACACATCGCCTCCCATCTCAGTGCGAGCCACCCCCATAGCCACCCCAACTTCATCCCTCTCCTCAGCACTACCCCAAAAGAATTTTTGTGGGCCCAAATATCCGGCCAACGATTGCTGAGTAACCAATCCAGAGGGCTTCTCACCCTGGGCCACCATTCGGGCCACTTTACGACAGATGGTGCCTATCTCCCGCTCCAGATTACGTACTCCTGCCTCCCTGGTGTATTCCCGAATGATTCGGCGCAGAGCTCCCTCGCTGAAACGCAGTTGCTCCCCCCTCAGGCCATGCTCGGCCAACTGTTTGGGCACCAAAAAATGTTGCGCTATGGCCAGCTTCTCCTCCTCGATATAACCGGGAAGCTCGATGACCTCCATCCGATCTCGTAAGGCAGGAAGAATGGGATCTAAGATGTTGGCCGTGGTTATGAACATAACCTTGGAAAGGTTATAGGGAACATCCAAATAATGATCGCTAAAAGAATAGTTTTGCTCAGGATCCAGAACCTCTAACAGAGCGGAAGAAGGGTCGCCCCGAAAATCGGTGCCTACCTTATCGATCTCGTCCAGCATAAAGACAGGATTAATGGTGCCCGCGGTGCGCATGGTTTGAAGGATGCGGCCGGGCAAGGCGCCGATATAGGTGCGACGATGGCCCCGGATCTCAGCCTCATCCCGAATTCCCCCCAGACTGATACGAACGAAAGTCCTGCCCAGAGCCTGGGCGATAGACCGGCCCAGACTGGTTTTGCCCACTCCAGGGGCACCCACAAAACACAGAATAGGACTACGCAACTTACCGGCCGCCAATTGGCGCACCGCCATATACTCTAAAATCCTCTCCTTGACCTTAGTCAGGCCATGATGGTTTTCATCCAAAACTTGGGCTGCCCGCTTTATATCTAGGTTATCCTCCGTCTCCTTTTCCCAGGGTAAAGTAGTGAGCCAATCTAAATAAGTACGGATAACAGAAGTTTCTGGGGAGGCCGTCGGCATAGCCGCCAATCGGTCTACCTCCTCCAGGGCCTTTTTCATCACCATCTCCGGCATGCCGGTGGTTTGGATCTTTTCCTTGAGCTTTTCTACCTCGCCCAGAAAGGGGTCCACCTCCCCCAACTCTTTCTGGATAGCCTTCAATTGTTCCCGAAGGAAGTATTCCCGCTGCGATTTTTCAACTTTCTCCTGAACCTGGGTATGTATCTTGCTCTGAAGCTCCAGCATTTCCACTTCTTTGGCCAGGACAATGCTCACCCGCTGCAATCTCTCATGCGGGTCTAAGGTCTCCAGGATAGCCTGACGCTCAGCTAAAGGAATCTCGAAGGAGGAGGCAATAAAGTCGGCTAGCCAGCCCGGAAGATTGGCATTCATGGCCGCCACATAAGCATCATCAGGAAGGCGAGGGGAAAGGCGAACACATTTCTCAAAGAGGGCCAAGACCGTCCGCATCAGCGCCTCAGTAGGCATAGGCTTATCTTCGGGCTCGGCGATAGGGATAACTTTAACCGTATAATAGGGGTATTTGGCCTCTAAGGCCACGATCTTGACCCGCCGCTCCCCTTGAGCCCAAATCTGAGTGATGCCATCGGGCATCTTAAGCACACGGGTTATGGTGGCCTCGGTACCGATGGGGTGCAGGGATTCCAAAGTCAATTCGGTGGCTTCTACATCCTTTTGCAGAACCACTACCAAGGAGCTATCGTGTTCGGCAGCCTCCTCGATAGCTCGAACCGAGCGCTGGCGGCGGGCGAATAGGGGACTAACCAGCCGGGGAAAAAGCAACGCCCGCCGCGTGGGCAAAAGGGGCAACTCCAATATTTCCCCTCGGTTTCTCTTTCCTCTAGGCACAGCTCATCTTTTGACCCGCCAAGAAATACCCATAGTCAACATAATTATATCATACCTACCGCTATTGCCAATGGCTATCGGCGTGTGCTGAAGATACCTTAGAGCCTTGTCCGGGGGCTCCTCCTTGGCTTCCCTTATTATATAGGAAAATCCAAAGGGTAAGAAAAATCCCCCCCAGGAGATAACCCCCAACCACATCGCTGGGCCAATGCACGCCCAAATAGACCCGGGAAACCCCCACCAGTACTACCAAAGCCCCCAAAAAACAACGCACCACGATCCTGGCCCTGTTGTCGGGAACAAGCCACCCTGCCAAATAGAATAAAAACCCATAGAAAGCCACAAAGTGGACCACGTGAGCGCTGGGATAGCTGTAGGAAGAGGTGGAATAACCCTTAGCCACAGCCACCAAGGTTTCATCAGGTCGGGGCCTGGCCACCAACTCCTTCACCCCCTCGGCGACGACATCAGCTACCAGGGTGAAAAGAAGCCAAATCGCATCTCGGCGATGCCAAAACCAAAGGGCCAAACTAACAAAAAGAACAATAGGGAGTGCGATAGCCCTAGTCCCCACTTGACTGATAACCTTAAGCAGGGGCACCATGCCGGGAGGCTGCCAACCCTGAAGCCAACGGGATAGGGCCAAATCACCCGGGAAGCGATCCCAGGTATGAGCGCTATATGAAAAAAGGATAAAACTCAGCAACAAAAGGCCGAAAAAAACTTGAAAACGCCTGCCCAAGACCTTATCCATGTGTCAAATTTTGCCTAGTGTACCATGCCTACTTACCAACCACAAGGAGACTGCTGAATAACGTCAGCGGCGGCTACGTTAAAGAGACGAGCGTACCGTTCGGCTGAGTCGGTCGGCGATGCTCCCGAGCCGCTCACGACGAAGCCTTCAACAGCCTCAGGCAACGCCTTTATTCAGCACCTTCCACAAGGATATTTGCAAAAGCTGACCATCAGTGCTATATTGATGCCGCCAGTTTCGGTTGGGGCCGGGATGGAAAAGATCAAGATTCTTTTGGCCGATGCCTCGGCGCTCTTTCGCCAAGGAATGCGGTGGTCCCTTTCTCAGGACGGGGATATGGACGTCGTTCACGAGGCCGATGAAGGCGAAGATGCCCTCTCGGTCATCGACGCCATGATGCCCGATGTGGCCGTAGTCGAGAGTCAGTTGCCTCTCCAAGGTGGGATCGAGCTAACGCGACGGATTAGATTGCGCTCTCCCAAAACAGCGGTTATTATGTTGGCCACCCACGAGGATGAGGAACAGCTTTTCCAAGCCATAAAGGCTGGCGCCGCCGCCTATTACCGCAAAGAGGACGTTACTGGCCCCCAACTCATCAACGCCATACGCCGCGTCTACAAGGGCGAATACATCATTAACGAAAGCCTCCTCACCAAACCCCAGGTAGCATCTCGGGTTTTAAGACAGTTTCAAGACCTTACCCTCGCCGAAAAAGAAGTAGAATCCCTTCTAGCGCCGCTCTCTCCGCGGGAGGTGCAAGTACTAGAATATGTCGCCCAGGGCAACTCCAACAAGGGTATCGCTCGGGCTTTAGGGATCAGCGACCAAACCGTAAAGAACCATATCACCTCCATCATGCGTAAGCTAGCCGCCAACGATCGCACCCATGCCGTGGTCTTGGCCCTTCGTCATGGCTACATAAAGGTAGAGAAATCTTAATCTTTGGTCTGAATTCGGCAACCCAATTCCCGTTGACCCGGCGGATCTGGTGGCAGCGGCTAAAAGGACAAGCCTTAGACCTTCTGTTTCCACCCCGCTGTGTGAGCTGTGGGCAAGAAGGAGCCCTGATTTGCTCTACCTGCATCGCTAGTTTTATCCCCATTCGCCCTCCTCTTTGTTCGCACTGTGGCCTACCGCACCCAGAGGGAGGTCGGTGCCCGGTCTGCGCGGAGAAACTTGGGCCGTTAGACGGACTGCGCTCCCTCTTTACATTCGAGGGTGTTATGCGTCAAGCTATCCACAGCTTCAAATATCAAAATCTGAAGGGACTAGCCCCCACCCTGGGGCAGTTACTATTCAATTATTGGAAAGCCAATCCCTTGCCCGCCCAGGTGGTAGTGCCTGTCCCCCTTCACCAGCATCGTCTCCGCTACCGAGGCTACAACCAGTCGGCCCTCCTGGCCCAAGAATTAGGCCAGCTTACCTCTCTACCGGTGGTGGATAAAGCCCTCCTACGTACTACCAACACCCCACCCCAAGCCCAAGCGACCACCGCCGCCCAAAGGCGTAGCAACATTAAGGAGGCCTTTTTGTGCCAAAAGGGTTTGGAAGGAAAGGCCGTACTCCTCATCGACGATGTTTGCACCACGGGAGCCACTCTCGAGGCCTGCGCCCTGGCCTTAAAAGAGGCGGGAGCAACCTCGGTTTGGGGCTTAACTCTGGCTCGAGAATTATGATTTTATTGGCTTCAGGCTAGGGAGAAGTATGAAAATCGCCGTGGGCAGCGATGAACGCACCCATCTCACTGACTTTGTGGTGGATCAGTTGCAAGCCAAGGGATGGGAGATACAGCCTTATGGGCCTTTGGCCGGGGAGACACTGGCTTGGCCCGAGGTGGCGGAGGTGGTGGCCTCCACGGTAACTAAAGGCGAGGCCAATCAAGGCATCCTCTTTTGCTGGACGGGCACGGGGGTGGCTATAGCCGCCAATAAGGTGCCAGGTATAAGGGCCGCCTTGTGCGCGGATGCAGCTACAGCGGCGGGAGCACGACGCTGGGACGACGCCAACGTCCTCTGCCTGAGCCTTCGCCTAACATCGGAGGCAGTAGCTCAAGAAATATTAGAGGCTTGGTTTTCCACGCCCTTCGCCGGAGGTGAAGAGACCCAAAATTTAGCCAAGATCACCAGTCTGGAGCAGAGATATAAAGGGCCGAAACCTTAGTTATAAAGGGTTAACTCTGGCTAAATGGGGGATCTTGGCACTCCTGGCCATCGTAATGGGATCCGCTGAACCTTTGGTTCCCATTACCCATCTGACCTCAGCCCAAACTAGCGCTAATTCCATCCCACTAACCAATCCAAGATTTTACAATTCCGAGCCCTTGTCTGACCCCTTTACTGGCGGAGAGTCACTAGCGGCCCCCACCAACGTTGAACTGCCCATCCTTATGTATCACCACGTGGGCGAACTCCCCTATAATGCCGATACCATCCGTCGTGGTCTAACGGTGTCTACCGCCAACTTCGAGACTCAAATGCGTTTCCTCTGGGAAAAGGGATACAAAACGGTATCTCTAGGTACCTTGCTAACCGCCCTCCAAGGCAGAGAGGGACTCCCTTCCCAGGCCATCATCCTAACCTTTGACGATGGTTATAAGGACAATTTCCAGAATGCCTACCCCATCCTTAAAAGGTACGGCTTTACCGCTACCTTTTTCGTCATCGCCCGCTACATTGGCCGGCCTGAATACCTTAGCCAGGAAGATATTAGGGAGATGGTCACAGGTGGGATGTTTGTTGAGGCCCATGGCCTCACCCATATCGACCTGACCACCATCCCACCGGCGGCGCTACCAAAGGAAATATTAGAGGCGCGCCAGAACATCGAGGCTTATACTGGCCAACAAGTGCGGTTTTTTAGCTATCCCTCGGGCAGGTATAACGAGACCATCATTAAGGTGCTGCGGGAAAACAATTTTTGGGGAGCCGTAACCACCCATTATGGTCGTCAGCACTCCCTCGACGACGCTTTCCAGCTAAAGCGGATAAGGGTCAGCGGCAGCGATAGCCTTGCAACCTTCGCCGCTAAGTTGGGAGGAAGGTGATGAAACTTGTTCTTAATAGGTGGGAGAGCTATACTGAAGATGGGAAGATTACTTTTAGAAGTGAATGTAAAAGAGGGGAGCAACGATGGCAGTAGTTACTTTGGCTGGTCAAACGGGCAGTGGCGCCCGAGAGGTAGGTTTCCAGGTGGCGGCTATCTTGGGTGCTCATTATGTGGACCACGAGATAATCGTCAATGCCGCTCGGCGCATCGGGGCCCCCGAGGAGGTATTAGCCAAGAAGGACGAGAAAGTTCCCAGTCTGGGGGAACGCATCGCCCGCACCATGGAAGCTCTCCTAGAGCGTTCGGCTATGGGCTCGGCTGGCGACCCTTTCACTGGATCAGCCGGGGCTGAAATCCTCTTATCCCGCACCTATGCTGAAGCAGCCCAGGCCCCCAGTTCCAAAGTTCAAGAGCTGGACGACGCCCACTATCTAGAGCTCATTACCGTCGTTATTAAAGATCTCGCGGAAACCGGTAACGTGGTTATCATCGGGCGGGGAGGGCAAGTGATTCTTCGTGAGCACCCCACCGCTCTCCACGTTCGCGTGGTGGCCCCCTTTATTGTAAGAGTTGAGAGAATCATAGAGAGAGAAAGGGTGGATCGAGAAGGCGCGGAAAAGATGGTTCACGAAGGCGATCGCAACATCGCCGCCTATATACGAAAGTTTTTCAAGGTCGATATCAACGATCCTGCCCTCTACGACATCATAGTCAACACTGCCAAGCGACCATATGGAGTATTGGCTCGGGGCATTGCTGAGGCCGCCCGAACCCTAGGCAGTTAGCCCCCAATTTAGTTTGCTCCCCTCAAGGAACAACCTGCACCATAGTCAGGGTTATTACCCCATCGGGGATGCTTTGGCCACTTTTATCCACCACTGGGAGGCGCTCGCCGCTGGCGGCATTATACATGCCTACTTTTAATTCCCAAACCCCGGCCTCAGCCTTATCGGGGATATAGATTAGATATCGATCCCTAATTATTTCTCCCTTTATCCAGTCGAGGGTGGCATATCGACCCTCTAATGGTATCATATCCCGTTGCGCCCTAATTTGATTTTCTTTGTCCACCAAGTGAACAAAGACCGTATAGCTGGTGTCCATCTCCTTCAAGGTCCTCCAGTAAAGGGTGAGACTAAGCTGGCCCCCCGGTTTGATCTTATATGTGCTAAGTTTGTAGCCCAGAAGGCGCACTTTATCCCCCAAGTCTGCCCTCACCTCGCGAGGAGGAATGAGCCGCGCTGGAGGGGTAGGAGAAGAGCCCTCCACCCTGATGTTGGTTACCGGGATGGTAGCCCCTTCTTCAGCCCCCTCAACTACCAACTGGAGACGGTATGTACCAGCGGAGACGTTAGGCCCCAGTGTCAGCCGACGCTGTAATTCAAGGGGAGTTCCTGGAGGCCCCAGGCTCTCACCATCGGTAGTCAAGGGTTGGGGAGCACGGCCAGCAACGATACGGCCGAAGTCATCGGTTACCCTAAGCCCCACTTTGTAGCCCTTGGACTGCGTGCCCTTACCTTGCCAATAACTATTGAGATATATAGTGTCCCCGGCCCTAGCCTGCCGAGGCATCCCATCGAAGCCCATAAGGGTGATACCTGTCAGATCCTTGAGCCGCCGCTCTTCTACTTTAGCCGATGAGACCGCCAAAGGGACACGGCTAACATCTCGGGAGAAAAGTTCCAAGCGTGCCTGATTGTATTCCAGACTCAACTTTGGTGAATAATACTGAACCAGCCATTTTCGTACTTCGCCCCAGGGGTCAGAAACGGCGGCGTGAGGGGTCGTAACCAGCCATAAGGAGGGGTATTTAGCGGTCAGAGGGCCCAGGTAGTGCGCTACTTGCTGAGGAGACGCCTTAACGGCATAGGGCATGCTGTAGCGAGGGGGGCCGTCCTCCAGAAAATAATCGAAAACCGGCCATTCGTGATCAGGGTTTAGTACTACGGCATCCCCCGGCTGGGCATGAGCCAGAACGAAGCTAGCCAAGGCCGGGAAATCATAAGTGCGGTGTCGGTCTTTATAGTATAGGTCCAAGGTGCGACCAGATGACATCAAAACCGCCAAGGCAATCACTATTCCTAGCCCTCTTTGCCATCGCCAAAAGGCACGGAGGCCCTGAGCCAGCAAAAAGCTATAAAGGGGAACAAAGATAATGAAATAGCGCTCCAAAATTTTGGGCTGGTATATAGCCCGGTTAGGCTGAGAGAGAAGAAATATCCCCAAAGGCAAGGCGAGGAGGCACACTACCGCCACTACGCCTGCCTCTCGCTCCCAACGCCGCCGGGAGATGAGGCTAAACAACAGACCACTGCCAGCTACCACAAGAAAGAATACAGTGGGGAGGGTATAGTTTTGTATATATGTGCTAACTCCTAAGGGAAGAATGGTGGCATAAAGACGCAGGATTTCAGAGAATGACATCAGGCTGGCTTGTTCTTGCTTGTAACTTAAGGCATGGGTGTAGTAGATATACAGCCAGGGTAGATAAAAGAAGGCCAAGCTGAACTGGGCCCCCAACCACGGCTTCAGCCGTTGCAAAGGGCCATGTCTTAGGAGGACCAAAATGAAAATAGCCAAGTTTTCCCCCAGGAGCAGGAAAAAGGTCAAATAAGAGGTGTAAAGGGCAGCCAAGGTAGCCACCACGTAGACCACCCAAAGCCAGAGGTTGGCCCTTTTCCAGACCTTGGTAAAAAGGTAAATCGAAAGAAGGGCCAAAAATACTGCAAGGCTGTACATTTTTATCTCCTGTGACCACCAGATATGGAATCGGGCGGTGGCAAGGAGAAAGGAGGCCAATATTCCGGCGCGGCGATTCACCCAACGGCTAACCAGGCGGTTAATTAGGGCAACGGTCAGGACAGCAAAGATGACCGATGAAAAGCGAACAGCGAACTCGGACTCGCCCACCAGGGAGTTCCAGAAGTGGAGGAACCAATAGTGAAGGGGAGGGTGCTCATCGGAGGCTGTTCTCAGAGTGATAAAAGAAAGACCGTGACGAGCCAGCCAGATACTCCAACCCTCATCCCACCATAAATCCTTGTCGGCTAGCCGTAGTAGGCGCAAGCCAAAAGAGGATAGGACGACCCCTACGCCCAACCCTAAAGACAACCATGTCTCGGAGATGTCTGAAAGCGCCGCCTTCACCTTGGCAAAGGGCCGAGCTAGGATTCTCTCACCTCTCCCTTAAGATCATTGTCAGAGAACAACTCGGTGGGCTGAGGAATCATGCTTTCATCCGGCAGCCGACTCTGGCCACTAAAGACAGCCCCCTCTTCGATGCGTAGAGAGGAGGCGACAATATCGCCGTAGACGCTAGCCCCAGACAGAATCTCGACCCTGCCCACGGCGGAGACGGACCCCTTTAACATGCCAGCGACCCCCACATTTTGGGCAGCTACGTTAGCTAGTACCCTAGCCCCTTTACCCACAAACAAAGAACTCGCCGTCTCGATCTCGCCCTGGACGCTGCCATATACCTTGATTTCACCATCAGACTTTAAGATTCCTTCAAAATTACAGGTTTTAGATATAATAGTTTCGCCTTTCCCTTCGTCTTTTGCCTTAACCACGCACCACCCCCTATTTTAGACCAATTATTCTATATGTTTACCATCCGCTGGGCAAATGTCAAGAGGCCATTGTTCTCAAAGGGAGGTCGTCATATAATAGGACAGAAGAGAAGATATAATATGCCTAAGAGATCGCGCCAAGCTGCCGCCCGCTACGCGGCCCAGGGCCAACGGAAAAGGGCTAAACGACCCCCCATACATAGGCCTATACCCCCCCGACCCGATGAATCCGTCCTCAGCCCATCTTCACCCTCCTCGCAACGGGTAATTGCAGCATCCCCACAAACCAAAACGCCCCAGGTCGATTACAGCTATGTCATAACCGAGCTGAGGCGTATCGCCATTATTGGCGGAGGGATGTTGGCCATTATCATCACCCTGGCCTTTATCTTACGCTAAAGCTCATACGCGAGCTCTCTACCCCATCCCAGTGGGGGCTAGTAAGCGTAAAGGCGACCGTAGGGCCGTAGCCAACGAGGAAACAGTTTAATGAATTTTCCTTGAAGAATAGTCGAGGGATCTTGACCGAAGTGAGAGGCGTATTCGATAACATGTTTCTTCACGGTGGCGCTATCGGCTGCCTCTAACTCGGCCACTCCCACCTCTTTGCCCAATTGATAGTCGTGGACCTGGCCCCTTACATAGATGACACCACCGTGCATGCCAGTGCCAATGAAGTTGGCCCGATGATACTCATCTGGCTTTAAATTAAGTCCCAATATAATTAAAACACCACCCGCCATGTACTCGCCTAAAAAGTCCTGCGCCGTGCCCCCGATGACCACCACCGGTATTTTATCCTGGTACTCTTTCATATGGATGCCCACCCGGTAACCCACGTCATCGCGGACAAAAACTTTGCCGCCTCGCATAGAGAAGCCCAGAATGTCTCCGGCGTGACCATGAACGATGATCTCCCCGTTATTCATGGTGTTGCCACAGCCGTCCTGAGCGTTGCCGTGAACAATGATGCGAGGGCCGTCCATGAAAGCCCCCAGGTCGTTGCCAGGGGTGCCATAAATGTCGACCTGGATAGGCCGATCCAGGTCGGTGCCAATGTACCTCTGGCCATAGACGTTGTGGAGTTCGACCTTGGCCACGCTACTATCTGCCAGCTCCCTTAGCTGAGCGTTGAGCTCGCGATAATAAACGCCCCGGGCGTCAATTTTAACAATATCGCCCGATTTAGAACCCAACCTATCTACTCCCTTACTGCTCTTCATAATAACAGATTATGCAAAGATTTTTCAAACTCTTTCACCTTGGGC
>JACQTR010000159.1 GCA_016210705.1 Chloroflexota bacterium
ATCTAGAAACGTTGCTACCGTGTTCACTACCTCCTTGTTTTCGTCGGCGAAATTGTCAATGGTGATTTTGGCTTTCACCGTTTCTGCATCCGTTAGCCTAAGGGTGCTGACACTTATTTGCGTCTCGCATAATAGCTCTCGCGGCAGGGTTCTGAAGTTTACAGCCACCCACTCTACGGTTCAACTACTTCACGATTTTACCACAGACTGGATTGGGAGAACAGGTTCTTGCCAGAATAGGGAACGGGTGCTACAATCACACTAAATGGGGACTGGTGAATGAGGTTAGCCGCCGAAATAGCCGGGGTGACCTTTCCCTCCTGCATTATCAATGCCTCCGGTCCTTTGTGCACCACCTTTGAAGAGCTAAAGGCCCTAGGACACTCGGCATCAGGGGCCATTGTTACCAAGTCCATGACTAAAGAGGCCCGGGCAGGCAATCCCGAGCCACGTTACTACGAATTTCCTCAGGGCTCCCTCAATTCCATGGGGCTTCCAAACCTAGGTTACCAAAAATATGCTGAATTTATCCCTCGCCTGAAAGAATTCGGCAAACCCATCATCGCCAGCGTCGCTGGCATGAATGGGCACGAATATGAGGAGATAGCGGGCTACATCTCCAGCAAAGGCCCCGACCTGATAGAAATAAACCTGTCTTGCCCCAATATCATCGGCAAGCCACAACTAGGCTACGATTGGGAGGCTTCGGAAGCCGTTCTCAAGACGGTAAGACCCCTAGTCTCCCAGCCCTTGGGGGTGAAGCTCCCTCCCTATTTCGATCCCATCCATCAGGAGGTCATGGCTGGCGTCCTCAAAAGAGCGAGGATAGATTTTGTGGTGGTCATCAATTCAGTGGGCAATGCCCTCATCATCGACCCCGATACGGAACAGGTGGTTATCAGACCCAAGGATGGTTTTGGCGGCTTGGGAGGAGCGTGTATCAAACCTGTCGCCTTGGCCAATGTGCGCGCTTTTTACCAATTACTAAGCGAGGAGATGCCTATCATCGGCGTTGGGGGAATCGTTTCGGGCGTAGATGCCTTCGAGCACTTACTAGCAGGAGCTAGCGCAGTGGCCGTGGGCACGGCTTTCGCTAAAGAGGGCCTGGGAATATTCCAGCGGCTGGGAGAAGAATTAGGGCAGCTATTGAAGCAGAAGGGCTATTCCTCGGCTCAAGGGGTGATCGGAAAATTAAGGGTTATGGACGACTAGGGGTGGTGGCTGTGGCAGCCGGAGCCATCTTTATAGGCTCTTGCCGCCCCAATAACGAGGCAACTCCCCCAATAACCAATACCGTCATCGTTGTTTCCACTCCATGGTGGCAGGACGCCGCCCTTTCCTTAGCCGTTGATGAACTTACCGCCGCTATGACCTCATCGGGTGTTTCCACTTCGGTAGTTCAGGATAAAGACATCGCTCAGTTGCCAGCCTACGCCCTGGTGGTTGGAACGGAGACGGACCCGTGGGTTAAAATATTGTTGGGAGAAAAAGGCATTCCCAAGTTAAAGGAAGAGGGTTATATCATTGAGCGGCGTAGCTACCAAGGAGCCCCTGCAATTTTGATCGCAGGAAAAGACGTGTTAGGAGCTACTTACGGAATGTTCCATTTAGCGGAGCGTCTTCGGCTAGATAATAACGTCCTTACTCGACCTCTCCGTATTCGGAACGAACCCAAGATGACGCTTCGTCTTATTTCTGACCCCAACGATCCCTCATATCCTACCCCAGAGCAGGCGTTGCGTTGGGGATTTAATGCTGTGGCCGTGGAGCCTTGGCCCAGCTTGGCCCTATACGACGGTATAGAGCCCGCTTTATACGACCCCGAAACTCACGCCGCGGAACGGGCCTGGGTGGAAGAAAACCGCCACCGCGCCCGAGAGCGCCTGGCCGCCGCCAAAAGGCTACACCTTAAAGTTGTCTCCTCTGGGGACGTACTGACCTTCCCCCAGCAGGTCCTAGATCTTTACCCCGATCAGGTGACCGATGGCAATCCCAATCGTTTCTCTTTGGACAAAGCTAAGACCCGTCAGCTCCTAAGCTACGCCTTAGACGAAGTGCTACAGGATTTCCCTGATATCGATGCTATAATGGTTCGCAGCGGAGAGAATTATGCCCAGGCTCCCTTAGAGGGTAACACCCTTCAGGAGGGAGGATGCGAAGACGAAGACTATGTATCTTGCCTACAGACGATGGTAGCCCTAGTGCAATCCCAAGTGGCTAGTCATGGTAAAGTCTATATACAGCGGGCCTGGGATTTGGGGGAGGGCGGCTTCCATGCTAACCCCCAGATTGCCAAAGAGGTTTTGACCGGAATAAACTCTGATGGTAGCCTAATCCTCTCATTTAAGCAGACAGAGACCGATTTTTGGCGATACAACGAGGTCAACCCCAATTTGAGGTCAAACGGATTCCCCAAGATGGTAGAGTTTCAGGCAGCCAGGGAGTACGAGGGGAAGGGAGCCTTCCCCAATTACCTTGGAGAGGTTTTTGCAAGGGGCGGGGAAGAGAAGCAGCCTCGAGGCGGCATGGATTATGCCTATCAGCAAGGAGTCAGGGCCGTTTGGGTATGGGCCAAGGGTGGAGGATGGGAAGGCCCATACCCTTCCTCAGATCTTTGGGTGGAAGCCAACCTATACGCCCTCAGCCATCTGGCCTGGGAACCTAAAGCCGACCCTCATGCCTTGGCCCAGAATTGGGCGACCCTCCGCTTCGGCCCCACGGCGGCCCCTTACGTGGGTCAGATGCTCATGACTTCAGCGGAGGCGGTGCGGAAAGCCTTCTACATAGAGCCTTATGCCCGAAAACGGGGTGGTTGGGTACCCAACAACCTCTGGATTCGTGATGATATAATCTTCGGCGGCGATAGGATCAAAGAGATCTACCAGGTCTGCCGCAATGAGAAGGACTTTGATGCTGCCCTGGCCGAAAAAAAGGAGGCAGTGACTTTAATTCAAGGCATGATACAAAACCTTAGAAATGCCCAACCTTTGATTACCGATCAAGCATTGGCGGAGCAAGCCATGAACACCCTCCTCTACGAGAAGGCCCTGTTAGAAACCCTCCAAGGCTATTTCGAAGGCATGTTTTATTACTATCGCTGGCAGGAGATTGGCAATCAGGACCAGCATCTTCGCCAGCAAGCGATAAATCGCATCACTCAGGGCCAAAAGGCTTGGGAGAGATACCACTCTAAAGTAGCCCTTTTGCCAGGGGTAGCCACCCCCTTTCACGATGGCGGTATGGGCGAGACCATGGCCAGAGCCCTTGACGAATTAGAAGGGAATTAGGATGGAGCAACAAATCTTGGCTTTCATCAAAGAGGTCTACGAGCTACTAGGTTGGCCAGGGGTAGCAGTTCTCATGGCCATCGAGAGCGCCAACATACCTCTCCCCAGCGAACTCATAATGCCCCTAGCTGGCTGGATGCTCATCAAGGAGCGCGGTCTAGAAGTCAGTTATACTCTGATGGCGGGATTCTATGGGGGCCTGGGCTGCACCATCGGCTCTGTAGCCAGCTATTGGCTAGGAGCCAAGGGAGGCCGCCCGCTGGTTGAACGCTACGGTCGCTATGTCCTTTTGTCTCGCCATGACTTGGCCCTGGCCGATCGCTGGTTCGATAGATATGGAGACTGGATAGTTTTCGGCTCTCGCCTCCTCCCTGTGGTTCGCACCTTTATCAGCTTCCCGGCTGGGGTGGCCAAAATGCCTTTAAGACGTTTTTGTCTATATACCTTCGTAGGCTCCTTCCTCTGGTCTTGGGCCCTGGCCTACGGAGGCTACCTGCTAGGAGCCCACTGGGAGAGACTGCGCGAGGTTATGCGCCCCTTTGACATTCCCATCATCGTTGGGGTTCTCTTTTTAGTAGGTCTTTTCATCTGGCGTCGTATCAAGGTGGCTATTCCTGAAATCTAACGGGTCTATAGCAGTGTGGAGATGAAAAAGAGGAAAAAACTGGTCTTAGGGCTGTGGGGTTCTGTGGGAAGCGCAATAGCTTTCGGCCTCATCCTGCTCCTCATCGGCATCCTCGTCCGCTCCCTGACCACCTCGTCTTCAGGCCGTGGCCAGGGAGAAAGCAGCCCCTTTTATCTTTACGCCGAATTTCTAGGAGATACCACCAACTTGTGGCATGCTAGGGCTAACCAGCCCAACCACAAAATGAAATTAGCCACTATAAGCCACGAAAGGAACTTCGGGGTAAAGGCCAGCCTTGCCCCGGACTCCAGCCAATTGGCCTACCTTTATCTACCTCCCAGTTCTACCAATCCCAGCTCTGGCGCTTCCTTAGGAATCATGAAAAGCGACGGCTCAGCAAATCAACGCCTCTTTGATGGCGTAGATCTACGGAGCCCACCCCTATGGTCACCCGATAGCCGTCGCCTGCTGCTGCGCCGCACCACCGAATGGGAGACGAAGACCAAGATTGAGCTTTTGACCCTTGACATAGCCACCAGAGATCAAAAGGTGCTTATAAGCAACGAAGCAGCTCTAGGGATCAACCCCTTTGCCTGGTACGGAGACGTCATCTATTATTCCCAGATTACCCCTCAAGGCACCGATGTTATAGCCCTCGATGAGGCTACAGGCAATATTCGCATGATGGCTCACGCCAGTGATGGGATAGCCCAATATTTCCATCTTTCCCCGGATGGCACCAACATCCTTTATTTAGATCAGGGGAAAAAAGATGGGACATTATTGAATCGTGTGGTAAGCCTAAGCCGGGATGGTCAAAGGCAGCAGGTCATTAGAGAAAGCCAAGCCGAGCTCTACAGTCCTTTATGGCGCCCTGACGGCCTCATCTCCTATGCCGCCGAAGCTAGAGGGGGTGAAGGGGGGCTCCTTAGCCAGCAAGGGGCAGAGCAACCCCGGCCATTGGCGTCATTTCCCTCCGGACGTCTCGATGTGCCCATAGCCTTCTCCAGTGATGGAAACTATTTAGCAACACGCTCTTTTCAGGGGACCTCATCTAAGGACATTAGCGACGAGAGGCTGGTGATAATCTCCATTTCTGACAGTCGCCGCTTTGAGGCCGAGGCATCAGGTTATGCGGAATTCATCGCTTGGCTCCCTAGTCCTTAGAGTACCTCAGTTATGGCTGGGACTAGGTTTAGGGCTAGCGGCCGGACTTTTAGCCTTATTCCTACTTCAACCTTCATCGGCTTGTGGTTGTGCCGTGGAAGACTCCCAGTCATACCAACCACAGTTCTCTGAAGCCACTGCTGCCTTCCACGAGGCAGGAACCAATAGTTTAGGCCCAGGTTACTTTTCCTTACCTGATATAGAGGCCGGCTATCCCAACTCGACCCTGGTTTCCCCTTCTATACCATGTGTTCTACTAAAATCCGTAGGCTACATCGAAAGCAGCTGGCAACAAGCCGATCGGAGCGTCCCTCGCGGCCAAACGGGGCCGACCTTGGTCTCCTGGGGCTGTGGCTACGGCATAATGCAGATCACCTCGGGGATGCAAAACCCCACTGGCCCCGATGGGCAACCTAGCGATGAGCAGCTAAGAATTGCGGAGGATTACAAATATAACATCGGCTGGGGAGCCCAGATGCTTGTTGGCAAATGGAATGTGGGGGACTATTGGGGTGCTGTAGTAGGCAATCGCAGCCCTCAAATCGCCGAGGACTGGTATTACGCCGTCTGGGCCTACAACTACTGGGGATGGAAGAACAACCCCAATAACCTTGACTACCCCTGGCCCAGGGTGCCCTATGACGGAAGCCAAGACAGCAGTAATTATCCCTACCAGGAGCTGGTATGGGGGCGGGCGGCCAACCCACCCCTGGTGGACGGAAACTCCCTCTGGCAGCCGGTAGCCCTGACCTTGCCCCCGCGAGAATCCATCTCCGACCCCCCGGGCCATATAGATACCCCTTCCCCTTACCATGAGTTCGCACTCAGGACCAGACCCCTTTCACTATCCTTCCTCACCGAGCCTGGAGTTGCTCCCCCACCCCAGACCCTAAAAATTACCAGCGGCGATTCCGGCTGCTCCTTTAGCTGGACAGCTACTCCATCGGCAAGCTGGTTGGAGGTTTCCCCCGCTTCAGGGAAATCGGCACCAGCAACCGTACAGATTTCGGTGGATACCAGCGGCTTAGGAGAAGGCTTCTATAACGGAACCGTCACTATCAACGCTGGCGAAGGTGTGGCTGATAGCCCACAGACCATAAGCGTCAGCCTTTGGATAGCCTCATTACAGCGCATTTTTCTCCCTAACCTAAACCAGAGCTCTTCCCCACCATAACCAGCTTCAAAGATTATCCAAATATGATATACTAAGGGCCAAAGGAGAAAACCGGTGGGTCGTAATGTCATTACCGCGACTCGGCAGAATCATGCTTTAGAGCATGCTACCATAGCCCTCATCCTAGCCCGAATGGGAGGCAATGTTAGGTTGGCAGGACGAGCCACCGCTGACGGCTTCTACGTCTTTGGCCCGGTCCCCACCGAGGTGGTAGCCGAAGCGGCCCAAGAGGGTCTGGCCCGCCTCCAAAGGGGAGAGAGCGATTTGGCGGTATCGGCTTTTTGTGGAACAAACCTGGCTGTAGCTGGCACGTTGGCTGGGTTGTCCTCAATTATAGCTATGGGGAACAAAAGGCGAGTGGAGCGACTACCTCAGGTACTTTCAGCGGCTTTAGCCGCTATCATTTTAGCCCAGCCCTTAGGTCGCCTCGTGCAAAAACACCTCACTACCTCGTCCAATTTGCCCGAACTCCACATCGTGGGGATTCAACATATGGGTCTTGGCCGGTGGACCCTGCACAAGGTAAAAACCCAGGGATGGTAATTCATGACATGGGAAACCAGATTACCTATCGTGAGTTAATAGGGAGGTAAAAACAAGCTATGCTAGATCGGCAGAGGATATGGGGTCAGTAGTAAAAAAGCGACGCAAGAAAATCCGTAAGCACAAATACGAAAAGATGTTGAAAAAGACACGCTGGCAACGTCGCCACAAGTAATGGCGTTTAAATCTAACGCCTAAACCCCTACCTTAGGTTAGTGATTCCCCAACCCTAGAACGCGTCCCTGTAGCTCAGTGGATAGAGCAACTGCCCTCTAAGCAGTGGGTCGCAGGTTCGATTCCTGCCAGGGACGCTACCTATGTTGCATTTCCGCCCTGCTTGCCCATTTGGGGAGACCGTAAATATCCTTTAGAAAGTTGCTGAATCTGGATGCCTGCTAATAAG
>JACQTR010000160.1 GCA_016210705.1 Chloroflexota bacterium
CGAGCTGTAGCTGCCGACGCCAGTGTGCTTCCGCTAGGTCAAAGAGTAGCTATTGAAGGTCTAGGACAATATGTTGTGGAAGACCGATTTGCCTGGGATGCCAACATGAAACGATTGGATGTGTGGGTACCGACCTGTTCGGAGGCGATACAGGGCGGAGTAGAATACCGCGGAGTTGAATTGCTGCGCCCATGGAATATTCAGGGCAAGGATAAATAAGCGCTACGAGTTAACATGTACCTCAATCAGAGGACGAATAATGTGACCGCCATGCGCTGGTCCTGAAGTGAGGCTAGCGTGCAGAGAACAACCAAGGCGATTACCTCGTTTCAACCTTCGGACAGCGGTCACCTACTATTATGACCGCAATTGCCATATCGACGACGTTAACGCGAAGAGAAACTGTTTGAACTCATCGGCCAGTTTCATGATCGATTACCCTCCTCTCTTGCTTCAGACTTCCCCAAAACATGGCCGCAAATGGCCTCAATAACTTGCCTGGAGATGGCTCCTTCACGCAATATTCGGGGTAGTTCAGCGGTGAGATCCACAACTGTGGAATCTATGGCCTGGGGGCATCGCCCACCATCGATGACAAGATCTACTTTCTCGGCGATAAGCCGAGATACCTCTGAGGCCATAATTGGACTGGGCTGGCCAGAGATGTTGGCGCTGGAAGCAGCCAGGGGTGTTCCCAAGCCTCTGATAATAGCCAATGGGATGGGATGTTTGGGCATTCGCACTGCAACGGTATCGCCCCCGGCAGTTATTACGGTCGAGACTTGCGGGGCCTTTTTCAAGACCAAGGTCAGGGGGCCAGGGAAAAAGCGCTCCACCAACCTCCAGGCTACCTCCGGTACCTCCCGAGCCACGCTGGCTATGGCGGTAGGATCGCTCAACAGCAACTGAAAGGCTTTAGAGGCAGGCCGACCTTTGACCTCATACATCTTGACAACCGCCTCATCGTCCTCGGAGTTGGCACCGATACCATAAACAGTATCGGTAGGGAATACTACCAATCCGCCGCGGCGGAGAAGGGCTATAGCCTGTTCGATCTGGTGCTCCCTGAGCTGCGTCTTCATCATATCTCTCTTGACGGAGTATAACACAGATGCTAAGCTCAGGACGAGGGAAGTTGGGAGTGAATAGAGACAAACCCCGTAGCCGTAGGATCAGAACCAGCGATGATGTGGAGATCTCCACCTATTTGGAGATCGCCAAAGAAAAGGGTGGGGAACAGGCGGTAGCGTCGAGTGAGCCATCGGAAAAGCGGGAGACCGTGGTCATATTGGACTTCGGCTCCCAGTATAGTATGCTCATCGCTCGAAGGGTGCGCGAGTGCCAAGTCTATTCGGAGATTGTTCCTTATGATGCCCCCTGGGAGAAGATAGCTTCCTTGAATCCCAAGGGGTTTATCCTCTCTGGAGGGCCGGCTAGCGTCTACGATCCCGATTCTCCCTTGGCCCCAGCCTACGTTTACGAGAGCAAATTGCCGGTACTGGGTATTTGCTATGGGATGCAAGTCATCACCCATCAATTGGGCGGGCAAGTAGTGCCAGGCGAGAAGAGGGAATACGGACATGTTACTCTTCACCAGAGTGCCGATTCCTCGCCCCTTTTCGATGACCTGCCTCCAGCTATGCCGGTCTGGATGAGCCATGGCGATTATATTGAGTCATTACCCCCCGGTTTTAGGGCCCTGGCTTTTACCGATAATTCGCCCAACGCTGTTATAGGCAACGAGCAGGGAATATTTGGCCTTCAGTTTCATCCCGAAGTGGTTCATACTCCCCAAGGCCGAGCCATCTTAGGTAATTTTCTATTCAAGGTTTGCGGCTGTCACGGCACCTGGACTCCAGGCAACTTTATCGCTGAGACGGTGGCACGCATCCAAGAGCAAGTTGCCAATGGAAAGGTGGTCTGCGCCCTCTCTGGTGGCGTAGATTCGGCAGTTACGGCCACCCTTCTCCATCGCGCCATCGGCGATCAACTAACCTGTATCTTCGTCAACAACGGCCTACTGCGACGGGAGGAAGCGGAGCGCACCCTTAACGTTTTCCGGCGCAACCTTCAAATGAACGTGATCTATGTGGACGCCAGCCAGCGATTTTTGAGCCGGTTGGCGGGGGTTGTCGAGCCCGAGGAAAAGCGTCTGGTGGTGGGCGAGGAGTTCATCCAGGTCTTCGAGGAGGAGGCACGCCGAGTGGGTCAGGTGGATTTCTTGGCCCAGGGCACTCTATACCCCGATGTCATCGAGAGTGCGGGCAGTCGAGCCGCAGCTACCATCAAGACTCACCATAACGTGGGTGGCCTACCCAAAAACATGACCTTCTCTCTTATCGAACCCCTGCGTCATTTGTTCAAGGACGAAGTGCGAGAGGTGGGCTTGGCCCTTGGTCTGCCTGAGGAAATGGTTTGGCGCCAGCCTTATCCCGGCCCCGGCCTGGCCATCCGCATCCTGGGCGAGGTAACACCAGAGCGACTGGAGATACTGCGTGGCGCCGACTGGATCGTGATGAACGAGATCAAAAAGGCCAAGCTCTATTATCAATTGTGGCAAGTTTTTGCCGTTCTTACTGCTGACCGCACCGTAGGGGTCATGGGGGATTACCGTACCTACGGCCACGTCGTCGCTATCAGGGCGGTTACTAGCCAGGACGCCATGACCGC
>JACQTR010000161.1 GCA_016210705.1 Chloroflexota bacterium
CTACGATAGGCCCGATGGCCCCCAGGTGCGGAACTCCACCCGCACCACCCTAGCCCCCACCGCCACCCTCAGCATTATCGCCAACTGCTCCAGCGGCATCGAGCCTCTCTTCGCCCTAAGCTACGTCCGCCACATCTTGGACGACGACCGCCTGGCGGAAGTCCACCCCTTCTTTGAGGCAGTGGCCAAGCGGGAGGGCTTCTACAGCGAGGAGCTGATGAAAACCCTGGCCGTCCGAGGCAGCGTGCGCGGGCTGGAGGGCATCCCACAGTGGGTGCAGAACCTCTTCCCCACCGCCCACGACATCGCCCCGGAGTGGCACGTCCGGATGCAGGCCGCCTTCCAGCGGCACACCGATAACGCCGTCTCCAAGACGGTCAACTTCCCCCAGCACGCCACTGTAGAGGACGTGGCCCGGGTCTATATGCTGGCCTTCAAGGAAGGCTGCAAGGGGATAACCATCTACCGCGACGCCAGCCGTGATAAGCAGGTTCTAAGCACCGCCAAAAAGTCCAAGGCCGAAGCCCAGATAGAGACCAAGATCATGCCTCGGGAGCGTCCCCGCACCACCACGGGCACCACGCACAAGGTAAGCACTGGCTGCGGCAACCTCTATATCACGGTGAACCGGGACGAGCAGGGCATAGCCGAGGTCTTCTCCCACCTGGGCAAGGCCGGGGGCTGCGCCTCGGCCCAGTCCGAGGCCACCAGCCGCCTCATATCCCTGGCCCTGCGCTCCGGGGTGGAGCTGGAGTCGGTGGTGGAACAGCTCCGAGGCATCCGCTGCCCCTCCATCGCCTGGGACGAGGGGCGCAGCATCCTCTCCTGCCCCGATGCCATCGGCAGCGTCCTGGAGCGCCACCTCAAGGCCAGCCCTGAGCCAGAGCGAGGAGCGGAGACCAAAGCTAAATACAACCCCGGCCCCAAACCGGTGGCCAAGGACAACGGCCAAAGCGCAGTCGAAGGGCCTGTCCTGAGCTACGCCGAAGGGCCGGTGCGCAACCTGGCCGGCCAGTGCCCCGAATGCTCCAGCCTCCTGGTCTACCAGGAGGGCTGCTACGTCTGCCGGGCCTGTGGGTATACGAAGTGCGGGTAAGTTTGCAAGAAGAAAAGAGGTGCATAAGAAATCGACAAATGGGAGATAAAAATCAAAAAATACCGCACTTTCCAGTAGAATTTCTAAAAGATGGAACAGCCACGCATTGATTATCGCCGAGTAAGTTTAGGTATAAGGGCCCCACGCCTGGCTGTGCTGATAGGCTCCGATTGTCACTGGGGTCATTGCCTTGCCTTTGTTCAAACCCTTACTGGGATTTGGGGAGGGGCAACGTTCGCCCTCATCCCGACTGACGGTCAGTCTCTCTCTCCACTTTTCTGGAAGCTGCTCAAGGTGCATGACCCTGACTCGATGCTGGTGTTCGATAATACGGTCACTATTTCAAAACAGCTGCAGCAGGAACTTCGGAGACGTCATTCGTTTGCCGTTCCTTTGGGTAACCACATTGGGTCCTTGTGGCCCGACAATATTCCTTACCCGCTTAACCACGTGTATGACGCTTTACCCAAGGCTGACGACTTGCCGAAGGTCACGGATTTGACCGTCGACGCCGACGGTTTAGTGCAACTCCTAATACAGGCCACTACTGGGAGCCTTTCCGACACCACGAGGAAGGAGTTAGCTAAGCGGGGTGTAGATACGATCAAGCAGCGGATTGTTTTCAACGATGGCCTAAGTAGACTATATGACCTCACCTCAGATGTTTGGGAGCCCTTATCGCGTATGAACCACAGCTTTTACCCCTTTCACCTTTCCTCTGTCCATCTTGGCCTTTACATAGATCCAATTGGCAGTTTGGAAGCGCATGCGCTTGTGGCGGTGTGCGGCGATACGATCGAGGACTTCGCCTACTACTGGACCCTGCGGGCATTGCGGGGACTGCCACTGGCCTCGAATGTATACTGGGTACCCTTATTCGAGCAACCGCAAGTAGATGGAAATCGCGACTACAAACGTTTGTGGCCTTGGCTTGCCAACGCGATCGAGGGAACCCTCAGCCACGTATACATCGACAAACGAATCCTTACCACATCGGTGTCTTTGGGGCTTGAGCAACTCTCCGGAGTGGGGCAAGCGTTGTACAGGGCTAGCCCGATACACCCGATGTCAGCGTCGTGGGGTGAGGATCCCCCACCGGCTGACCCGCTATCTAGCTTGCCCACAGCTGTAGTCGCGCCCAACAACTTTAAGCAACTGCGCCCTTACCGCACGGAGTTTTGGGAAACAGAGAACACGCCTAACGTTAATGCCCACATCGTTCAGTTCCTTGATGGTGAGGCGATGGCGGTTTTGGAGACGCCGACTCCATCAAAAGTCGACTTCAACTACGAAAGTAACATGCGTTGGATCGTCGAGGCCGTGGTCGATGGTCTCAAAGTCCCCTCACGACCTGCCCTGACGGAATTGCTGATGCGTCCACATAAGTGGGCGGACTGCAGAGTATCGAAAAGCGGCGTAGCATTTACGGCTGTCAGCGCCTTCAGGCAAGGAGGCGCCGCTACTCGCTCGCTACTTGTGAGACCTAACCTTCGTTTGCCTACCGACTGGCAAGTGATTCAGGCACTATGTGAGGCAGAGGGTCTAAGGGTCGCCCCGTCCGATAAAGGTCACTACGAACGCGAAACACTTCGGCTATTTGGGGGGCTGGAATCCTTCGCTAAGGAGCTCGGTCATCCACAGGTCAAGGCCACTCTTTTCAAATTTCTAGACGATTCGCCCAATCAAGCGGGTGTAGTCGACAAAGGCGTAAAGATCAGTGGGCGGGAAGGACGGGTCCTCGACCTGAGAGCCTTGCACAAAATTTGGCTTGGTGATGAAACCGCTGCCCGGGATTTCGCCAATCGCTATTTGGAAAAACGTATCATCCAACGTGGAGTGCTAATAGTTAAATGCCCTCATTGCCGGAAGGCGGATTGGTATCGCTTCGCCGAGTTATCCGATTCCGTCACCTGCCACCGCTGTTCAAGAGAGTTTGTATTCCCCGCTGACGCTGCCATATACTTCAGGCTCGACGAGGTAGTGGCCCAGGCGTTTAGACACAGGTCATATGTCCCGCTACTTGTGCTAGATCTGCTACGCCGTCGTTCGACAGTCAGTTTTCTGAATACAACGGCGTGCGACGTATTCAGAAGCGAATCAGAAGGGAGAAAGCCCTGGCTGGAAGCCGATTTTTTTGCCATTTCTGATGGTGAACTAATAATTGGCGAGTGCAAGCGGCAAGCGACGCTCTCTGGATCTGAAAAGAAACAGTTGAACAGGTACATTGAATTGTGCAAGTTAATGCGCCCTGACCGATTCCTGGTTGCAACGGAAGCACCCCAATGGAGCGACGAAACTCGTCAGTTTTTCGAAGAACTAGCGAAAAACCTGGAAGGCTCAGATGTGAGATTAGAGCCCTTCACCGGGAGCGACCTCGGCTGGCTACCCGCTTAATCTGCTCCCAGCGTCGCCCCTGTTTGAATATTGTTGGCCCCTCCCTCACCCTTGAACTTCCCCGGCATCGCCGTTATACTTTATCATGTTTGATGTCAGGACGGGGGGTTATCCGTCCTCATCGGCTATTCGACACATAACCTGGAGGTAGAGCATGTGGAACCAATTCCAAACGGACGCCTACGAGGGGATGCTGGCAGAGACCGTCGTTATCAGGGCCCACAACGGAGAACTCATCAATGCCTATTTCACACGCCCCCTGGGGCCGGGGCCGTTCCCGGGCATCGTGATGGTTCACCACCTCCCCGGGTGGGACGAGTTCTATCGGGAGATGGCCCGTCGCTTCACCCAGCACGGCTATGTCGTCATCTGCCCCAACCTGTACTACCGATTCGGCCACGGGACGCCGGAAGAGATCGCTGCCAAGGCACGGGCAGCGGGCAGCGTCTCTGATGACAGTGTAGTCGGCGATTGCGAGGCAGCCTTGAACTACCTGCGCTACCTGCCCTACAGCAATGGCAAGGTGGGCATCATCGGCACTTGCTCCGGCGGTCGGCATGCTTACCTGGTGGCTTGCCGGGTGAAGGGCTTCAACGCCCTAGTAAACTGCTGGGGAGGCCGCCTCGTCCAGTCACGAGAAGAGCTAACACCTCAGCAGCCAGTATCACCTTTGGACTACACCAGGGACCTGTCGTGCCCGGTGCTGGGCCTCTTCGGCAACGATGACCAGAACCCCTCGCCAGAACATGTGAACCAGCTCGAGGCCGAACTGAAGCGACACGGGAAGACCTATGAGTTCCACCGCTACGATGGAGCCGGCCATGGCTTCTGGTACTATGACCGTCCAGCCTACCGCCCTCAGCAAGCCATGGACGGCTGGCAAAAGGTGTTCGTCTTCTTCGGCCAGCACCTAAGAGGCTAATATGTTATCCATTAAGTTTCTTATAGACAGTATGTGCGCCAACTTCACCGTGGAGTCGCTCTGCGACTTGGTGAAGGTGCGGCTTGCCCAAGGGTCGTGCCTAATCAGCGACATTGCTCGTGACATCGTCCAAAAGGATCGCTCCTTGGACATTATGAGCGCCAAGACCCTAGCCGATGCCGCCGTCGAAGCCCTGGCCCAAAGGGGCGACGCAACTATTCGAGGCCCACATATTTACCCAGCCAGTGGGGCCTCCGCTTTGAAGACATAACCGTCTCAGGGCGGGCTGGCAGTGATTTGCTGATGGACAGAGAGAAGTTCGAAGGCCTAGTGGCAAATGTGATCAACGACTTGCCCGAGGAATTCGGCGCTAAGTTAGAGAACATTGCCATAGTGGTAGAGGATCGCCCAACTGCTGTCCAGATCGCCAGGGCGGGCCTAAAGTACGGGCAAACGTTGCTTGGCCTCTACGAGGGTGTACCTCAAACCAAGCGTGGTAGCTATTACGGGATGGTATTACCAGACAAGATAACCATATTCCAGGAGCCCATCGAGGCTAAATATAGGAACTACGATGAAATCGTCGCCGAGGTTAAGCGAGTAGTAAAACATGAGATAGCCCACCACTTCGGCATAAGCGATGCAAGGCTACGGCAAATGCAAAAGGGTGAAGATTGAACGGTTCTACTCCCCCTAGAGCCATTGCGAGCAGCCTTATATGAAAGCTTTGCGACTGGCAGGCTCCCTTACGGATAGGCAACGTCTATCACAACACGCAGTGGATCCTGAAGCTCAGCCACGCGAAAATCCACCTCCTGCCGGAGACCGAGAACCCACGTCAGCACTGCCTCAAAATCGCCGCTGCGCTCCACCTCCAATAACGAAGGCAGATCGGGCTTAATCTCCGTCGGCCCGGTGTACACCATCACGCCATGCTCTAGGTCGAACTCGGAGGCTGGATAGAAGCGTGCCTTGAGGAAAGCAAGCCCTTCGATCTCCACTGGCAGTCCTGAGGCATCCTGCACGATGGGCGGTTGTATATATTCGATACGGTAGCCGGGCGGGCTGCCTTTGAACTCGAACACCACCCGATCAAACCCTTCGTGGCGTCCCACCCTGACATCGGTAAGTAGTGCCACCGGCGGGGCGACGGGCGACGGCTTTTCCACCGGACCGCGTGTCCCAACGAAAGGCGTAGCTGTGGGCGCGGACATGGCCGTAGGCGATGCCCGCGTACCCTTGTCACTACTACACGCAATAAGGAATAACGATATAGCTACCAAACCAGCCGACCGCAGCCAAAAGAAAAGGGAAACTTGTAAACCCATTTTGGCCACACTGCCTACAAACGCGGTGGATGTCAGTTCTTTAATCTCCCTCTCGCTGCTCACCATAATCCTCTCTTTTTCGGCGCCCTAAGAGGCTACGTAATGTTATGCAAAAGGGGGAAAATGTATCCATCACTCAGCGGGCGATTATAGGATGTTTTTTCCCAGGCTGCTGATTAGAGATTCATGAAGGGCTCGCCCCACGATCGACGACCTCCTCGACCATTTTTGCTACCAAGGTTGCAGGGCTGAAGGCAACATCCACGCCCCGTTGCGGCGTGAAAAGCCACTCGTTCTCAGGGCGGTTGACACGGGCAATCACACGAGGCACATCGAAAATACGACGCGCTAACTCTGCCACCACGAGATTATCTTCATCGTGGCCCGTAGCTGCAATCACCACTTGGGCTTGCCCGATACCCGCTTTTTCCAACACCGTCGGTTCGCAGCCATCACCGGACACTGCCCCATCGCCTAGGATATCCTTCATCTCATGAAGAGCAGCGGGGTCTTTGTCTACCAGAATCACGTGATTCCCTGCGTTAATCAACAGCTTGGCTGTCTGCCTGCCTAGTTTTCCAGCCCCTACGATAAGCACACGTAATTGTGGCATGTTGTCCCTCCTTTTGGTCAATCCGGTAATCCCAGCATCGCCCGCAGCTTGCCGATAGAACCAGTTTGGGCGGCGACCAGCAGACGGTCGTAAGGCTCGAAGGACGAGCCGAGCACTGGGATAAAGCCCCGTCCCTTTCGAGTAATGGCGACAACTGAAACCTCGGCGGGAAGCGTCAATTGACTTACGGTTCGGCCAACTAAACGCACAGGCACCTCGAACTCATAGAGTTGGACATCTGCACTTCCCACAGTCAGAACATTATGAAGGTCAGGCGAGACGATTAGGTCGTGGATTCGCGCCGATGCCCATAAAGTCGCCGATATCGTGGTTATACCCAACCTGCTGTACATCTCAGCCCGCAATGGATCGGCGATGCGCGCCACTACTCTGGGCACATGATAATCCTCCACGGCGATGGAGGCCACCACAAAGTTAGTATTATCACCGCTGCTCACCGTGGCAAGAGCGTCGGCTCGGTCAATGCCAGCATCAAGCAACACCTTGCGGTCGAAACCGACGCCAACTATTTTAGCGCCTTTAAAGGACCGATCCAGCCTTCGGAAAGCTCCGGGGGCCCTATCGATTATGACCACTGAGTGGCCCGCCCGGCTGAGTAACGAAGCAAGCCTTGCGCCCACTCTACCGCAGCCAATGATGATAATGTGCATAACTACCTCCCCATATACAAGTCATTGCGGCGACGAGCCCGCACTATCGCCTTTCGTATCTCTTCCGCGGTAAACAGTAGTGCCCCGAATACAGCAACTATAGTCCAGTCGCGTAAAGTTAATGGTGCAGTGTTGAATATCTCCTGGAGAAGGGGCACATAGCTGATCATGGCTAGGATAGCCACTGCTATCGTCTCAGCCATAACTAGCCGCCAGTTACGAAACAGCCCAGCACTAAAGACTGATTCTAGCGTTGTTCTGACGACGAACCCGTTGAAGAACTGGGATACAACAATGGCGGCCTGAGTGGCTGTGATGGCATGGCGATAAAGGGCGTCACTGGTAGGCAATGCTGCGCCCCATGTCCAGCCTCCGAGCAAAAGGACGCTGAGAAAAGCCCCAACGGAACCCAAAGATTGGATAGATCCAAGAAACAAGATCCGACCTATGGTAGCTCGGTTCAGCAACCGTGTGCCGCGGGGGCGAGGCGGGTGTCGCATGACATCTGGCTCTGGCGCCTCGGTTCCCAACGCAAGGCCAGGGAGCACATCTGAGCCAAGGTCGATAGAAAGTATCTGTAGCACGTTGAGTGGGAGGAGATGCACACCAGCCACCGTCGCAAACAGGTAGGGCATAAGCTCACCCATGTTGTGGGCGAAGATATAGGTGACGAAGCGACGAATGTTATCGTAGGCCGCCCGGCCCAGCCGGACAGCGTGTACGATGGAAGCGAAGGAGTCGTCAATGAGCACCATGGTAGCAGCTTCTCGGGATACGTCCGTTCCAGTTAGGCCCATGGCCACGCCTATGTCTGCGCGCTTAAGGGCTGGAGCATCGTTTACGCCGTCACCAGTTACGGCTACGACTTTTCCCAGCGACTGAAAAGCGGCCACCACACGTAGCTTATGTTCCGGTGCCACACGGGCAAAGATAACCTCTTGATGCTCTTCCAATTCTCGCCCTAGTTGCTCATCATCCATCTGGTCTAGCTCAAATCCGGTAATGATACGTGGCAGCGGTTGCTCGCAGATGCCAATGCTATGGGCGATAGCATCGGCGGTAAGTCCATAGTCTCCGGTCACCATTACGATACGGATGCCAGCATGCTTGGCATCGCGCACCGCCTCGGCAACCTCGGGGCGAGGGGGGTCTGTCAGGGCGATAAGGCCCAGGAAACAAAGATCCCGTTCCACGTGCTCTGCCTTCCTATCGGCCAGTTCGGGCGGAAGCTGACGGCGTGCCAGAGCAAGCACGCGCAAGGCGCGGGCCGCCATCTCATCATTCTCAGCCAAAGCGGCCTGGCGCTCTGCCTCGGTCCATGACCGCTCCTCACCGTTTTCCAATACTCTGGTGCAGTTCTCGATCACCTCGCGGGGAGCGCCCTTTGTGTATGCTATATAGCAACCATCAAGGTCATTTATGGTCGTCATGCGCTTGCGCCCAGAATCGAATGGCAGAAGAGCTTTACGAGGATAGCGTTGAGAGAGAAGCTCCGGGGTTAGTCCGACTTTGCTTGCCGCTGTTAGTAGAGCTCCTTCCGTGGGGTCGCCTAAGACTTGCCACTCATCGCCCGGTTGCTTTGGTGGGACGAGACGGGCAGTGGTGCAAAGGGCAGCGCAGCGCAACGCTTCTAATATTAATGGCGATAGATTGCCAATAGGATTTCCATTGCTGTCTTCCAATTGCCCCTGGGGCTGGTACCCAGTTCCAGTAAAATGAAGCCTCTGTGAGTTGACTGTAAGTTCCACCACCGTCATTTGACCACGAGTCAGGGTGCCGGTCTTGTCAGTGCAGATGACGCCTGTTGAGCCCAGGGTTTCCACGGCCGAGAGGCGCTTGATGAGTGCAGCTCGCCTCGCCATCTGTTGGACTCCTACCGCTAACGACACGGTCATGGTCGCCGGCATGCCTTGTGGTACCATAGCCATCATGACACCGAGTGCAAAAAGGAAATCCTCTATTAGCCCCAATCTGAGAAAATAGCCCAGGATGAACATGATAACGCCGATGACTAGGGCGGCGCGGGCTACGAGCAGGGCCATCGCAGCTACCTCGAGTTGCAATGGGCTGGGCCGGCCGGTAAGCTGTGCCGTCAGCCGGAACACGCGGCCGAACTGCGTCCTAAGGCCGGTGGCATAGACGATGCCCATGCCAGAACCCGAGGCGACGGCAGTACCCATAAAAACAAGATTCGGAAGTTCAGTTTCAGCCAGATTCTGCTCGAATACGGGATCGATAGTCTTACGCACCGGAGCACTTTCCCCGGTAAGGCTTGCGTTATTTGTCGAAAGCTCGTAAGCGCGTACTAGGCGCAGGTCAGCCGGAACTTCGTCGCCCTCTTCGAGAAGAGCGACATCGCCTGGCACTAGCTCAGTAGTCTGAATATGAACCTCCTCGCCGTCACGTAGTACTCGTGCCGCGCGGGGTACTAGGCGTTGCAGTGCCTCGGTGGCGCGTTCCGCCTGGTATTCTTGTGCGAATCCGATTACGGCATTGAGAAGGACGACTCCCAATATGGCGATACCAAGCTCCAGGTCATACGGGTTACGGTTATCAGGGAAATAGGTGATAAAGGCTATAGCAGCGGCAACGAGCAGCATGATGGCGAACAAGTCACGGAACTGCCGAAAAAATCGCTTCCAGATGGATGGTCTGGATGGAGGCGGCAACTCGTTCAGGCCAACAAGCGCACGGCGTGCGGCGGCTTCGGTTGTTGTTATCCCATGGTGATTGCTATCAAGGGATGAGAATACTTCCTCTGGAGAGAGACGGGCAATGTCACGTGGAGTGGCACTAGTTTGCAGGGCTGCTTCTCTAGCCATGAACTGTCTGGACTTCCTCACTCGCGGCGCGTTAGGAAAGACTCGTCATAACGCCAAGATACTGTATGCCCATGTGCCAAAACTGTCAAGGAATTAGGAATTAGCCTAGGACTGGGCCTCCATCCAGAGCACTGAACAAGTCAAAAGGAAATAAAGCAATGCTCCTCCCGGAGGAGAAGCTTGAAAAGATGAATGTTTGGAGTTGGTGGAGACGGGGGAGGCCCCATCTCCAATTTCCCTATATTCCGAATCCTACCTTCTTTACCCTGTTAAACCCGAGTAGCGGGCCTATGCCATCGCCTGGAAAAGGTCGGTGGCATGACGATTCTGTCGGTCCCTTCTCGCCGCAATCAACGCACCTGGCTGGACAGTCTTTCACCTCAAGGTAAACCCCGGCGCCACAGTCGAGATTTCCCATGCCAAATTTGCGGTGGCCACCCGGGGCTTCCCCGAGGCTGGGGCATGCGCTGTACCGGCTTCACTCTCGAGCGAGCCACGTTCTGTACCCGTGAGGAGTACACCGGTTCCCTTCCTCTAGTTATCTCCACCAATCCTCCTACGTACAAGCATTCCCTGTTTGGCCGCTGCGGCTGCGGTGTCCAGCATGGCTGGAGCACTATCAGCGACTTTTCTGCTAGACCTTCTACCGCCTCGCAAACCACACCGCAACCTGCCCTTAAACTGCCTTTGGATACGCGCCACGTTATCTACTCCACGGCCTTGGACCTCCTGCCCTTGAGAACGGAGGCGTTGCAAGACTTGACAGCTCGAGGGCTATCGCACGAAGCGGTCATCGCCGCCGGCTACCGGTCCTTGCCGAGGCGTGCCGGCGAACACCGAGAGTTCATTCGGCGCCTGGTTGACCGTTTTGGCGAGCAGACCCTGAGACAATGCCCCGGTTTCACTGACAAGAACGGCCGTTTAACCTTCTGGACGGCGTTTCCTGATCGAGACGGCTACGTGGTGGCGTACCGCCGGGAGGACGGCAAGATCACCGGCATCCAGGCCAAGGTCCTAGGAGCCAAGTATCTGACGGCCAGGGGAACATCACTGAAGGAGGTCTATCACGTCGTCGGCTCCCCCAAGCCGGGAGAAGACCTGTACGCTACCGAGGGGGCGACCAAGGCCATCGTAGCCAGCTATCTCGGCGGCATTGCGGCCTTCGCTGTGGCCGGCCAATCACTGGCCGAAGAGCACATCGACGCCATCAAGAGCCTTCACCCAGGACGCGTCATCGTCGCCCTGGACCAGGAGGAGAACCTGAACACCGACCGTGCCAGGGAAAGATGGTACAGAGCGCTGTCGGATGCTGGACTGGACGTACGTGTGGCGGTCTGGGAAGGACAGGACGTTGGCGGTCCCAAGGGGCTGGACGACCTGATCCAGGAAGGTAGCAAGCCATGCCTCAGGCGAATCTACTTCGTGCCAGCAGAGATTGGACAGCCCAGGAGGCCGAGGGCCAGCCGGGAAGCTGGACCTGTGGAGCAGGGGCAGTCGCTGGAGCAAGTACGGGCCCTGACGAGACGATCCATCGAGGACTTCCTGGTGCACCACCGGCGCAACCGAGGCAAGGCCCTGCTGATTAGCACTTCTCCAGGGTCGGGAAAGACAAGAGCGGTAGCCGATGCCCTGCAGAACTCCTCGGCGGCCCGAATACTGGTGGGCACCAGGCGGCTGGCCACGGAGCTTTCAGAGCAGTTTGGCTACACCCTGATCAGCGGCCGCAACCAGGACAACTGTCAGCGCATAGACGTGGTGGACGCTCTTTCCGAAGCCGGCCACGATGTCGGCAAGCTGGCCTGCGGCACGGCCTCAAAGCCACGCTGCCCGTTCCGTTCGTCATGCACTTACTGTGGGCAGTTCCGCTCGGCAGGCACCCGGGTGGGCGCTGCCGAGCAGCTTTTCAACCCCAAGTTTCTGGAGGGTGGCAACATCGTGGTGGTAGACGATGCCGACCTGTCACGGACCCTGGTGGAGCGACATCATCTTAGCGTAGAAGTTCTGGAGCGCTCGGTGGAGCAGTTGAGAGGGAGGCGTTGGCTTGCGGCGCGGCGGCTTCTTTCGGTGGTGCAACATGCCATCGTGGACACGCCGCGGCAGCAGAGCGGGCGCAGAGGCCCGGCCGTGATGGGTCCGCCGTTATGGGACCACCTTGCAAAGACGGCACGTCGGTATGGAGAGGAGCTTCAGGCCCTCATCGAAGCCCTGCCCAGGAACCGCCTGTTGCCCCAACCACAGAGCAATCAAGCCGGTGTACTCGCGGTGGAAGACGTGAAGGCTGTCCCTCCTGCGGCCGTGATGCGGCTGATGGAGGCACTGATGGAGGAACTGCCCGCCTTCCTGAGCCGCGAGGACTTCAACAGCCGCATCAGGCTGGACACCCGAGGCATCGATATTTGTAAGCTGCGAGAGCTTCCCAATGATACACCAGGAGGATTCCAGTTCGCCGACATACCGGTGCTTTTGCTAGACGCTACACCTATAGATGTGTTTATGAACTACCTGACGCGGTTCCATGATAGGCTACCAGACGTCCGCGCCTCGGTTCGTCTCCCTGATAACGTCACCGTCGTCCAGTACGCCTCTTCCTCCAACGGCCACGCAGTGCTCAGAGAACAGTGGGGTGTAGAGAGGGTGGCTGCCGAGATTGTGGCCGAACGTCGGCGCTTCCCGGCGTTGCATCCGGAGCAGGAGGCGGCCATCTGTTTCGTCTCTCAGCGTGATGCCATAGAAAAGATGGGTTTCAAGCCTTCTCAGGTGCTGACCTTTGGCAGCGCTCGCGGCTCCAATGCCCTAGCAGAGGTGAAGCGGCTGCATGTGGTGGGCCGCCCCATGCCACCCGGAGACGACCTGGTGTTCCTGGCACAGGTGCTCCACCGTGACGAGGAAGCCGTCTCGAGGCAGCTTGTCCTACGCCCACAGGCATATGGTGGTCAGCGGTGGGAGGCCGATGTGGTGGACTTTGCCGACAGGCGAGTCTCGGCGCTGCTTCGGGCAGCCCGTGAGGACGAGATTGTCCAGGTTATTCATCGGGCGAGACTGGTGACCCTGGTCCCACAGGCCTCCCTGGACGGTGTGGGTAATTCCCGGCGACAAGTGCGTCTTGTACTGCACACGAGCCACCCCGTGCCTGGCCTCCGGGTGGATGAGCTCAAGCTAGCCTCTCATCGGATTGAGGTAAATGAGGAGCGAAGGTTGGAGGCTGAGGATCGCATTATCGTAGCAGCCGAGCGCCTGAGACAGCGTGGAGAGCCGGTAACAATTACGGCGCTGGCCAGGGCGGCAGGCGCCCACAAGGCGACCGTGGGAAAGGTACTTGGGACACCGGTTCATACCCCTAAGAATATTAATCTTTATAACCGTATGAACCACGTTCCCCAAATTCTCAACCATGCCGACAAGGCAGAGGACTCCGAAGTTGTCTTCGAAGCACTGATGGTGTGGCCGAAGCGATGAGAGAGACTGAAACCCTACGACCGATACGACCCGAATGTTAGAGGCAAAAACCATGGTGACGACAAGTCGGGCGCCCGCGATCGATTACTACCCGTCACCTTTGCTGAGGGGGAGGGGTGTCCAAATCCCTACGAGAAAAAGCGGCAAAGAACCGCTCGGTAATCGAGCGTGTACGTCCGCAGGTTTTGCCGCCAAGAAACGCAATCGATTAAGGAGGAGAAAATAGGTAAGAGAGGTCCGATCTCGACCCCAACGCATTTGAAAAGCCTCGCCAGCAATCCTGGCAAACGTCCTCTCAACCTGGGCCAGCCGAGGCCACGCTCGGAAGTCCAGAAGTGTCCCTCCTGGCTGAGCACCGAGGCAAAGCGGGAGTGGAGGCGGGCGACATCTGAGCTGGCGGGCCAAGGGATCCTCACAGCACTGGACCGGGGAATCCTGGCCCTCTACTGCCAGACCTTTGCTTCTTTGCGGCAACGCGAGGCAGTGTTGGCGGGCCGGGGACGTACCTATCTGACGCCCTCCGGCCAGGTGAGGCAGTGGCCGGAGGTGGCCATCGCCCAGGCAGAGAAGGCAATGCTGCGGCAACTTGCCGCTGACCTCGGGCTTACCCCAACGGCCCGGGCAAGGATGGGAATGCCCCTGCCGGAGGGCGAAGAAGACGAATTCAGCGTTTCCTGAGGGGCCGGTAGGGCCAGAGGTGAAGGGAATGGCGGCAAACATCAACCATCATCGCTGCTGAGCGAACGGGGAGGATTTGCTACGGGATGGAGATAGACCCTCGCTACGTGGACGTGGCCGTCCGGCGCTGGGAGGTCTTCACGGGGGAGAAAGCTCATAAAGTAGTGAAGTGATGGCAGGAAATGACTTGACTTCCTTCTGGAACAGAGTGAGTAGTGAACCTACCAAACAAAAGGAGATGGCCAAAGTGCCATTGGAGAACAGGAAGCTGGAGGTAGGAACGCGCCTCACGCCCCTGGAGCGGGCCAGGCTGATGGCGCGGCTGTGCCGGGAAGAAAATGAGGCGGAAATGGCCCGAATCCGCGACTCCGTTCCCTGGGAGCATACCAAGGCCTACAATCGGGCTGTCCACGTCTTGGCCCGCCTCGTGAACCCCGGCGCGTTGCTAGTGGAGCTTGTGCTCAAGAGCGCCGAATGCGATATGTTGCTCCTCAACAACTTGTTGAGCCTGCGCTATGAACAACAGAGTCGCCGCTACGCACTGCACGAGTTCTGGCAGTTGCTGGGCTATCCAATAACGGAAAGCGAGTACCGTGCCTTGATCGAAACCGAGCGCGGCCAGCTAGAGCTCTTGGACGATTTCGCCAGGTACATAACCGACACCTTTTCCGTTGACGACGCCGGTGAAGTATGTCCGCCAGTGGCCACTTGGCTTGGGGAGGTGCCGGAGGATACGGGCGATGACGAGGCGTTGCGACAGGTTCGGGCTATAATCGATGGCGCTGTCGAGGGCGGCGAATTGCCCCAGCCGAAGTCCATGCGAAAGCCAGCCCTTCCTTGGGGAACTCTCTCAAATTGGCTTCATCGTAAAGACGCGACTGCCTGCGAACCTTACCCACCTGACTATTATGTCCCAGCCCTTGAATTTCTAGGGGCCCTTATGGCCCGGTGGGATGTGCGGCCTGATAGCGAAGCCGCAGCCGTCAACGCCCGCCGGGATGAGATTGTGAACGTCTTGGCTTATGTCGCCGGGCTGTCCTTGGAACGGGGGCTGGATCCGCGTCCTCACAAAAGCGAAGCGCAGCGCCGGCGAGCCTTGAAGAAGATGGAACCGATGAACCCCTGGCTTCCGTATAATCAGACGGTGGAGGCGATGCAGGCCCTTGGCCGGCGTCACGGGCACCTGCGAAACCATCTCCAGGTATTAAACGAAGTCTTGGAAGCTATCCGGCGTGAAGACTTCGGTGGCGAAGACCCTCTCTTGCCGGTAGTCCGCTCTCTCCTGGCACAGGCGCAGAAAGAGCTGGAGGACTTCGCCGAGTGGTGGCAATTGGCTGGAGAGAGGTTCGGAATGGCGGCTTCTGGGGACAAGTGGCCGGCAATCCACGACTTTCAGGGTGAGGATAGGGAAGAGTTGCATGCCAAATACATGGCCTTGTTTCAGAGGGACGATTAACATACGCCCTTCCGAGCCTGTCGCCTGGGTCTTCGTCGTCAGCTTACGTTTGCAATAGCTTTTCCAAGTATTCTATTTGCTTATTCTGAAGAGCCACCAACTCTGCCCATTGTTGCTCTCTAAGAATGTCCAGCTTTTGGAGGAGCAGTTCGATCTCCGTTTCTGCCTTGATGTTCACGGCGTAGTCGTTTTCGGATCGTAGCCGATCCCTGGCCTCCTGGCGGTTTTGGCTCATCATAATGACCGGAGCCTGGAGGGCGGCGAGGCTGGAAAGGACGAGGTTGAGGAGGATGAAAGGATAGGGATCAAAGGGCTTCACTACCACTAACACACCATTGATAATTATCCAAAAGGCCAGAAAACCAAGAAAAGGGATGATAAACGACCAACTGCCAGCCACCTTGGCTAAGCCATCAGAGATCCTTTGACCCAAGGTGAGGCTTTCTTCGTGTAAACGGTGGATATTCTGGGCAACATGTTCCCGCCGCCGTATTTTTTCCAGGAGCCTTTCCTCCGGGGATGTTAGGTGGGGGATCTCTGTACGAAGATAATCAGTGGCCATGGTTTGTCCCTCCTTTGAAGTCTTATGTTATTCAGCCCGGTTGTACGGGGTCTTGATCCCTTCCTCATCAAAGGCCTTTTTTATTCTCATCCTTGGCTCATCCATCACATCCCATTGGGCAGCATTAGGCTGACATAGCAAATGGCGGCAGAGAGAATTGTGGAACTCGCTAGACAAGAGAGAGGGGCGGACTTAGGCCGCCCCTCATCAAGATACAGGACCTGTGGCTTTAGGCTGGTTGCTGAGCGGC
>JACQTR010000162.1 GCA_016210705.1 Chloroflexota bacterium
ACGTCGGTGATGACGGCCAGTTGAGGGACGGCGCTCTTAATGGCCCTGATGGCCTCCTGAACGATGCCCTGGGGGACGTAGGCTCCAGTCCCCAGGTCGTCCTTGGTGGCGGGCAGGCCGAAGAGGAGGACAGCGGGGATGCCCAGCTCCGCCATCTCTTTTGCTTTACCCGCCAGCAAGTCCACCGAGAGCCGGTGCTGGCCGGGCATGGAGGCTATCTCCTGGCGCGCGCCCTGGCCATGCACCACGAACAAAGGATAAATGAAATCGGCGGGGGAGAGGCGCGTCTCCTGGGTAAGCTGGCGCAGGGCTGGGCTGCGGCGCAGCCGCAGGAAGCGGGCGAAACGCTGGACGGTGGTGCGCGTGGTCATGGCTGTACCTCTTTTGCTAGGCTCTCTGATTGAGAAATGTCACGATCATCGTCTGTGCTTGGCACTTCCTGCGGTGCACTAGATAAATCTAAGTTTTTAATTTTGGATGTAAAGACGTGACGGAACTTGATGAGTTCATCCACTGCCCAATCTTTGAGTGAGCCTAGCGTTTCGGGAGGAGAATCAATGCGGCCTTCCCGCTGAACGGAGATTCGGCAAGCACGCTTATCATCGAGGCGTTGCCATATAAGCGGCTCGCCAAGCGACTTTTCTATTTGCGCCTTTTCGGTTTGTAGTTGATCAAATGCGAGCTTGTTCATTTCTTTGTTGAACGTATCGATATAGAGTTCTACCTGGAAACGACCGCCACTAGCAAATGCTGGGTTGAAGCCGAAGCCAGATCGTCCGGCGCCAAAGGCTAACCAGCTACTATAACCCACACGCCTGGAGCTAGTGAAACTGGGGCTGCGCTTCTTAAGGCGGTTGAGTAGATCGAGGAAGAAGTCGTGGTAGGCTATCATACGCTCGCTATGCTCCAGTTTTGTGCTAGCAGCCACCTGTTCTCGCCACTCGCTAGGCTGGGCCACAACTGTAAAGTTAGGAGCAGGTAGCGAATCTCCAATCTGGAACAACTCCAACTCGACGCCAAAAAAGGAGAGAGCTTCGGTTGTATGCCTATTTAGCCAGTCTAACCCCTGCTTGTGTTCATCTCGAAATTGGGGGGAAATCCAAATAATTATCTTTGCTTCTAGCCCTGCTGCGTACGTCAGGAGTTGGCCCAAGTGATTGTGATCCGTTGTCGCTAACTGGTTCTCGATGATAACCTCTCTGCCAGAACCCACCTCTTTGCCAAAAAGATCCACAGCAAAATCTCCAACCGCCATCTCCCGCTCAACCAATTCGATGTCCAACCCTAGGGCTTCATTGAGAAGCGCGATGTTCTCAGCTAACCAGGGTGTAAATTGTCTAGCCTCGTCGTCCCAAACCTTTCTTGGATCAAGGCGCACAAGTTTTCCCAATTTGGCATTGGTCATGAGCGCCTCCTTGCCTTAACGAGATACTCTTTGAGCGCCTCCACCAGCCCCGCTATGGTGTGCTCTTTAGCTACTACGTCCACCCGCAGCCCCAGTTTTCGCGCCGTCTCCGCCGTGACGGGGCCGATGCAGGCGATGGTGGCCCGGTTTATAAGGACGGTTTCCCCGTCCAACATGGCCACCAGATTTTTCACCGTGGAGGAGCTGGTGAAGGTGACGATGTCCACCTGGCCCTCGTGGAACAGGGCCTTGGCTGAGGGACTAGAAGTGGCGGGGACGGTTCGATAAACGGCCACCTCCTCCACCTGGGCCCCAAGAGCTATAAGCCCATCCTTTAGTTTGGGTGGGACCTGCTCCGCCCTCGGTAAAAGCATTTTAACACCTTTTATATCCTTCTTCCTACTAATGGCAGATAATATGCCCTCGGCGCTGTAGTCCTGGGGGATGAGGTCGGCCCTTACCCCGAAGCCCTCTAAGGCTTGCGCGGTGGCCGGCCCGATGGCAACGAGGGTGATCCCCTTCAAGGCTCGGGCGTCATGGCCCAGGGTGCGCAATCGCTGGAAAAAGGCCTCGACCCCGTTGACGCTGGTGAAGATGACCCAGGCATAATCAGCTAAATGGGCGATGGCTATGTCTAAGGCCGTATAATCCTCGGCCTCCACCTCGATGGTGGGGAGCTCATTGG
>JACQTR010000167.1 GCA_016210705.1 Chloroflexota bacterium
GCTGTCCACCGCGGCCAGGGCCATTTCAATGGGGATGCCCACGTTGTCGCGGATGATCTTGGGGGCGGCCCCGGTGGAGCCGCGGAGACCATCGAGGACGATGATGTCGGCCCCGGCCCGCACCATGCCGCTGGCGATGGCCGCCGAGTTATGGACGGCGGCGATCTTCACCGCCACCGGCTTGGTGTAGTTGGTGGCTTCTTTGAGGGCGTAGATGAGCTGGGCCAGGTCTTCGATGGAGTAGATGTCGTGATGGGGGGCTGGGGATAAAGCATCGGTGCCCGCCGGGATCATCCGCGTGGCGGCCACCTCCACGCTCACCTTCTCCCCCGGGAGGTGGCCGCCGATGCCCGGCTTGGCCCCCTGCCCGATCTTGATCTCAATGACCCGACCCACGTCCAGATAATCGGCGTGGACGCCAAAGCGCCCTGAAGCCACCTGGACGATGGTGTTATCACCGTATTTATAGAGCTTTCGGTGCAAGCCGCCTTCGCCGGTGTTGAACAGGGTGCCGGCCTCGGCAGCGGCTCGGGCTAGGGCCTCATGGACGTTGAGGCTCACTGCCCCGTAGGACATGGCGGCAAACATGACGGGAACCTCCAGAGGCACCTGAGGAGACAAGGGCGTCTTTAGCTCCCAGGTTCGCGTATCCAACTCCAGGCAGTCGGGCTTGCGCCCCAGGTAGGTACGCAGCTCCATAGGCTCCCGCAAGGGATCGATGGAAGGGTTGGTCACCTGGCTGGCGTTGAGCACCAGGTGATCCCAATAAACGCGATGGGCCTTATCGTCCCCCATCCCGGTGAGAATCATCCCCCCCGACTCTGCCTGCTTGATGATGTCCTCGATGACCTCGGGCCGCCAGTAGGTGTTCTCTCGGTACTCCAGGGGAGACCTTCTTATGGTCAAAGCCCCGGTAGGGCAGAAAATGACGCAGCGATGACAACCCACACACTTTTCGTCATAGGAACAAACCTCTTCGTCTTCCCCATCGTAATAGTGCGTTCCAAAGCTACATTGGTTGATACATACCTGGCACTGGATACAACGGGCCCGATCCCGCTGTACCACGAATTTGGTCGGCAGATAGGTTATCATGGACTATGCACCCCCACCATTTTGGCTGTCGCCGAAATTTCCGCTACGGTTTGCAGCCGGCCCACTATAGGCTCTCCCCCCATAGGGATCCAGGCCCGATCCAACTCCGGAGATATCAAACGGATGGCCGATTCCTCGGAGGATAGATAAAGAATATCACCCTTGGCCGCCGCCGTCAGGGGCCTTAGCCTGATGCGGTCGGTGAGGCCGATCATCTCCCCCTGGCGAGCGATGATGACGGTAAAAGGGCCGTTGAGAAGGAGGCTCCCATAAACCTGACGCAAGGTGGTGTGAGCCTCCTTCTCCCTTGGAGGCATCCGGTCTATCTCATCCCATAAAGGAGCAGCCATGACCTTGGCCGCCACCTCGATGGGCAACCCGTGGCGGCGCATCAATAGGTCTACAGCGTAGGTCACTACTTCGGTGTCCGTCTGCATGGTGCAATGGTATCCGAACATCTCCAGATAACGTTGATTGATGCCATAGGAAGAGATCTCTCCGTTGTGAACCACCGTCCAGTCTAGAAGACTGAAGGGATGAGCGCCACCCCACCAGCCCTGGGTGTTGGTGGGAAAGCGGCCATGGGCCGTCCAGATGTAACCCTTATATTCGTCCAGGCGGAAAAAGTTGGCGATGTCCTCAGGATAGCCGGTACCTTTAAACACGCCCATGTTCCGTCCACTGGAATAGACGAAGGCATCCCTTACGCTCAGATTGATCTTCATCACTTGATCCACGACATAATCATCGTGGGACCTTCCCTGGTCCTCCTCCGCCCTAAGGAAATACCGCCAAAAAGTGGGCGCCTGGCCGATGCGCGGGTTCTTTCGGGTGGAGATCTCTTCGGCCGCCACTAGATGGAAATGGCCTTTAAGCAAGTCCTCTACCTCGTGGCGGGCCTCTTTGCTCAAATACATTACATGAAAGGCATAATCCTCGGGATGTTCGGGATACAGCCCGTAAACGGCAAAGCCTCCACCCAAACCGTTGCTTCGATCGTGCATAATGGCTATAGCCTGGATGACGCCATCGCCGGAAAAACAGCTGCCTGATGTGTCCATCATCCCGAAAATGGAACAGGCGGCCATGACCTTATCGTCATTATAGGGGTTAGCGCGATTTTTCTTTGCTTCCATCTTTAATCCACCAAGGCCGGTTTTCTGAGGCGGGCTTTGGTTAGAGGATTCTCCTCGGCCGCTCGGAGCCTTTGCTGACGTAGCTCGTGGGGGAAATGGGCCAACCCAAAATCTTCGGCCAGAAGGTCGCTTTTAAACGGCCCTACATCTACGCCATCCTTCAAAAGTCCGTAGATTACCCCTGATTTCTCGATGCTACCCACAAAGATCAAGCCCACAACTTTATTATTTTTCAAAACCACCTTCCGGTAGGTTTTGTCCTCATTATGGCTGAGCTCCTCACAGCCGCTGTCCC
>JACQTR010000170.1 GCA_016210705.1 Chloroflexota bacterium
AGGCTCCTCTCCGTGGCCTTTGGGGTGGGCAATGTCTACATGACCTACCTTTTAGCCAGGGCCCTCTTCTCACGGGGTACGGGGCTGGTGGCGGGGCTGATGGCGGCTTTATCCACCTATCAAATTTATTATTCTCGATACCTTCGGGGCTATATCGTATTGAGCTTTTTGGCCCTGGTCTCCTTTTATTTCCTCTATCGAGCTCTGACCGCACACCGCTTCCGCTACTGGCTCATTTATGTGATAGCCACCGCCCTGGCGTTATATGTCCACTCCTACGCCCTTTTTCTTTGGGGTGCCCAAGGGGTTTACGGGCTGGCATTTGTTATCCTCAAGGAGCGGCGAGCCTTTGTACCCTGGGTCTTGAGCCAGGCAGCCATCCTCATCGTGTTCTCCCCCTGGTTCTACGTTCTGATGCACCAAACCTTACGGGAGTTGGACGGAGCCGATATCTGGATCAAGGAAGTCTCTCCCAAGACCCTAGAGACCCTCCGTTACTGGCTCTTCTTCAAGACTAGGTTCGACTACAACCCGTCGTGGGCTCGATTGATGAACTGGGGGGGTTATTTTCTGACCGCTCTCCCTCTGCTCGCTCTTTTAGGCAGGCAAAAAATCCCGGAGAAGGCCCTGCTTTTTCTCTTTATGGTTTTCCCAGTTGTTGCCGTTTATATTATTTCTTGGAAATTAACCCCTATATGGGACCCTCGTTTTCTGGTCTTCATTTCATCGCCTTTTTATATATTGGTCGCCAGAGGCATTATGACTATCAGTTTGGTGGTGGAGAACCATCGCGTTCCTTTGAAGCCAGTGGCTCTGGCGACGATGGTCCTTATCAGCGGGCCGCCCCTATATTCTTTGTACCGAGAGCCCCTTTTCAGAAATCAGGACCTCAAAGGGGCGGCTAGTTATATCAGGTCGGAATACAGGGTGGGGGATAACATCCTTCATCTTAATTATCAGAGCTATTTGCCTTTCTTATGGTACAATCGTCAGGGAGCTGAAGATTCTCTGCCCGTCTCCGATGTACCCTGTGTTTACGATTATGTACCCAAACGTTGGTGCCAAGGGGTTAGCTATGCCGAGCTGCCCTTTGGGCTTGTGGATGCCAACCCTTGGCTGCTAAAAGATGTGCGCCAGTTATGGATTGTAGGTTTGTACACAGCAACATTTCCAGGTGATTCATGGAAGGTAAAGACTGGGGTAGAGCAATTCGCTGGGAAATGGGGCTATAAAGAGGTGGCCCTTAAGCAGTTCTGGGGGGTCGATGTTTATCTTATGGCTAAAGAAAAGGGTGCTGATTGATTATGAACAGAGTGCTCTTTCTTTGTATTCAAAACGCTTGTTGCAGCCAGATGGCGGAGGGAGATAAAAACCAAAGTTTCTGATTTGACAGCCAGATTGCCTTCATGAAAAGCGCTCTTTTTCTAACCGGTGGCCCCGGGGTGGGCAAGACTACCATTATTAAGGAGTCCATTACCCACTTCAAGGGTAGCGCCGGCGGTTTTTACACCGAGGAGATTCGCGAGCAGGGTGTGCGCCAGGGCTTCAACATTGTGACCTTGGAAGGGGAGAAGGCTGTTCTAGCCCACATTACTATCTCTAGCCCCCACCGCGTTGGCAAGTATGGGGTGGATGTGGCCAACCTAAATAGAGTGGGAGTAGCTGCTCTGTGGCAGGCGATGAGAGAGCGGGATATAGTGGTCGTCGATGAGGTAGGCAGAATGGAGCTCTTCTCGGCGGCCTTCCGTGACGCAGTGCGGGTGGCTTTAGATAGGGGCAAGAGGGTACTGGGTACCATCATGCTTCGGGCTGACCCCTGGGCCGACGAGGTTAAAAGCCATCCACTAGTGGAGCTTCTGGTGGTCACTCGAACCAACCACCAGGAGGTGCTCGCTTGGGTGAATCAGTGGCTAGAGTCTCCGGGCCCTATGGAGTGAGGGATTGCGGGTACGCTTAGTGCCTTTAGGGACTATCCAAAGGGAGCTTTTGGTTCGGCTCCAGGCCGAGTTAACCAAGGCTTATGGCTGGTGGGGGGAGATCGCAGCCCCCAGGCCGGTTCCTGACTTTGCCTACGACCGCCAGCGGAGCCAATATCTATCCGCTACCCTTTTGGCTGTTTTGAAAGAGCCGGAACCTACAGGGGAGGAAAAGATCTTGGGACTTACTGAGGTAGATCTTTATGTCCCTGGTCTCAATTTTGTCTTTGGTGAGGCCGACAGCGAGTGGGGGGCAGCCATCATATCTTTAAAGAGGTTGCGTCAGGAATTTTATGGCCTTACTCATGATGAGGATAAGTTAGTGCGTCGGATGATTACAGAGGCCGTCCACGAGTTAGGTCATATCTTGGATTTGGCCCATTGCCACAACCGGCGCTGTGTTATGTATTTTTCCAACAGTCTCAAAGATACCGATAATAAAGGTGCACAGTTCTGTTCTCGATGCCATCATCAGTTAAAGAAGGAGGGTTTTTTGTAATGGCAATGATGGAGCGGACCTTGGTTCTCGTCAAGCCCGATGCTGTGCAGCGTGGGTTAGTGGGAACGGTCATTTCATACTTGGAGCGAAAGGGGTTGAAGCTGGTAGCCCTGAAGATGCTGCATATGGACGAGGCCTTGGCCCAACGCCACTACGCCATACACCAGGGTAAGCCCTTTTTTGAGGGCCTGGTGCGTTTTATTACATCGGGCCCCCTTGTCGCCGCCGTTTGGGAAGGGCCCCAAGCAGTAGCCGTAGTGCGCCAAACCATGGGGGAAACTGATCCGGCTAAGGCTACGCCCGGAACCATCAGAGGGGATCTAGCCTTGGACATTGGGCGGAACCTAGTCCATGGCTCAGACTCCCTAGAAAATGCCCAAAAGGAGATTGCTCTCTTCTTTGCCTCGGAGGAGATTGTGAGCTACTCCCGGGACTACGATCGCTGGATCACTGAATCCTGAGTACGGCCGGGGCTTTGCTCCACAGGCGATCCAATTGATAGTAAGCTCGCTCCTGAGGAGCGAAGATGTGGACTATAATGGAGCCGAAATCAAGGAGCACCCAACCGGAATCGGCGGTGCCCTCACGGTGCTTTACAGAAATTCCTTCTTTGCCCAAAGCCTCATCGATGCTATCACGGAGACTCTCTATTTGACGCTCACTTTCACCGTTGCAGATTACAAAGTAGTCGGTGAAGGGGCACACTTGGCTTAGGTCTAACAGGACTATATCTGCTGCCTGTTTGTCAGAAGCTACCTCCACCGCTTTTTTGGCCAAAGCCGTAGCGTTCAAATATTTATTGCCCTCCTTAATCTTTGAGCTCCTGATATCATAATAGCACAGTTGTCTCATCCTGATAATCGAGATTAATGAGGATTGTTGATACATATGCTATGCATTTGTTGCCCTCAAGACTTGAGTTTCATCGGCTTCAAGTTGATATTCCTTTAACAACATGCTAGACTGAAAAGTGCTTATCACTTAGAAAAGAAGGGGAAGTTCGGGAAAAAGCATGGGCAAAGGACGGGTGGTAGTGGCTATGAGCGGGGGCGTGGACTCCTCCATGGCGGCGGCTCTCGTCAAGGAGGCCGGCTATGAGGTG
>JACQTR010000187.1 GCA_016210705.1 Chloroflexota bacterium
CTCCATAGTCGTTCCCAGAATCGCCGCCGCCTACCACCCAGGTGTCGTCCCATTCGCCCTCGACATAGTAGCCCCAGATTCTTCCTTGGGGCAGATTGTAGCCAACGAGCCTAAAGGCAGCGAAACGGAGAATTTCATAGGTAGTGTTACCGCCTTGCTTTTCCGATACTTGCCAAACAACGATGGGCATCGATTCCCCACTGTCTATCCAATCATCCAGGGCCTTTCTAATCCAAACATTGTTTTTGACCCCGGTATCGCCTGGCTCCAGGCTCCACTCCGGGTGATCGGAGTCCTCGCCCCAGACCGTTTCTCCGGGGGGCATCGTGCAGGGTGGCCCCAGCCACTCCGCCAGGGTATCGGCGGAAAGAGGCGGGCCGTTCCAATCCAGCCAGCCCCAGTTCCCGGGCTGGGTCCCGATCTGGATATCCACTAAAGTAACATCGTATATTCCGTCACCATCCGAATCGTAATTGGGATTGTCATTATCATATGCCAACTGAAAAACGCTGGCCTCGATGCCGATGGGGCAGAGCTTGTTTAGCACATAATCGGGATGGTACCAATGGGCGGTGGCCGTGGCCGTGATGTTCATCAGGTTTATGCCGAAGACCCGGGCGAAGACGGCGGGGTCGTTGCGGCGGGTGGATACCGTGATCTCCCGAGCGACTTCATCAATGTCAATCCCAGTGATTTCGGCACCACTGATGTTGGAGTTGACGTAGTTAGTGGCGCTGGCGATGGCAGTCGCTTGGCCCAAGCTCAAGGCCATGTCTCGGGCCCCGGCCAGAGCAGCGGCATCGGAGGCGTTCTGGAGCTGGCGTCGGGTGGAAAAGGCTATTCCCAGGTCGGTGGTCAGGGCCACCATGCCAAAAATGGCCGGCAGGAGCAGGGCCACCAAGATGGCCACCACTCCTTTTTCGCCCTTTACAAGACGAGAGGTTCGTTGCCTGAGCCCGTGAAGGCTTCGTCGTGAGCTCAGCCGAACGGCAATGAATCTCCTTTCGACAGGCTTAAGGAACATATGCTTGAGATATTTAACAGGTTCTAATTTATGCATAGTTCACTCCTTACTCCAGACGCATGGTGGCCGTGGCGGTAAGAGGGTATGGATCGGAGGAGAAGAAGACGTTTATGAGCGGGATGGGAGGAACGTCAAATTGGTAGGTTACCCTCACCTGTACCGCTGTTCCTTGTGCTCCCCCGGCATTGGTTGTCACCACGTCGAGAGTACCTGAGACATCAGGGTCACATAGGGCCGAATCCACTAGGCCCGAGCGTTGGCACGCCGTCTGCCTAATATCATAGTCATTGTTATACACCGCCCCGGCGCGGGCCCCCTCCCGAGCGGCGTTGGTGATATCCACCCAATAAGAGAAGGCTTGCCCGAATACAAATATGCCAAAAACGATCAGGAGGAGGATGGGGACAAGGATGGCAAATTCTACGGCCACCGCCCCTCGGTTCCCTTTATGAAGTTGCTTAATGTGTTTCATTATCATGGCTGGTTACCTCGCTATCATAACTGGTTATCTCCCTTAAGGCAATCCCAAGGCGATGAGGGTGCCCAAGGCTATGGCCAGGGCATAGGGGAAATAGACAGAGCCGCTTTGAGCGCCTTCGGCCAAGAGCCAACGCCCCGGGGAAAGCAAAAGATAGATGGTGGATACCAGTTGTTTTCTACGAATAAGTATGATAACAGCGATGAGGCCGCCGGCGATGGCCCCGTACAGGAAGGTGTTGAATATGAGCCAGGGGCCGAGGAAGGCCCCCAAGGCTGCCAGGAGCTTGACATCACCAGCTCCCATACCCCCTAAGACGAAGGGGATAAGAAGAAAGGCTAACCCTAAAGCAAAACCCTCTAGGCTGAACAACAACCCCGAGGGACCGCCCTTTATGGCGTTAAGGGCTATTCCTAAAGCCGCGGCGGTTAGGGTCAGCTTGTTATAGATCTTGTGGTGGCGCAGATCGGTAAAAACGGCGATGGCCAATACCACCATCACCGATGTGTATATCATCCAGTTAATCAACAGTATCTTCACTTTAGCTCCCGCACCCGCTCAGCAGGCGAACCACCTGCTGAGCGGGTAGAAACTATTGCTAAGTGCACTACTTTATGATTTAGGGCCAAAGGGATACCAACCCTTGGAATAATCCTAAAGTAGTTAGCCCCAAGGTCCGCACCAGGGCGACAACCGCCGCCGCTATGAACACCACCATCATGGAGTACTCGACGGCGGTTGCCCCCTCTTCAGTGCTGATCCCCTTATTCAGGAGATTCATGGCTCTCTCGACTCCCCGTTTGCTTATTAGACTGAGATAGGTTTTGCCTTCTGGCTCACTATCCGCCCAGGGTTGTTGCCAACCCGGGAGTCTACTTCTCACTTTATGGTCACTTTATGGCAGGGCAGCGGAAATAGTGTTGAAGGCATCGTTGACCTGGCCGCCAAGGACCCCAACTATCACCACGATCACGGCCGCGATAAGGGCGACCATCATGCCGTACTCAACGGCGGTGGCTCCATCCTCACCAGTTAAGAGCTTCTTCAACATTGCCATTTTTGTTTTGCCTCCTTTTTTATTTTTGGCTTGCTCTAGGTCTAAAACCTGGGGTCTCCATATTCAGTTGTGCTCCCTCGATAGGCATCCCCTCCGCTTTGGTGGCCCACCGCTCTGGTGGTCTCTTGGAGCATCATCTCACCCTAAAGTATGAACCTCGTAATCTATCCGTATGACTTTGGTAAGAATTTATCTCCAGGAAAAGGATGCCCTTTGGCCTTAAAAGATTAAAAGGATTAAGAGGTTTGCCCTTTTTTATCGCCCTCAACCAGGGGATCCGTGGAAGAGGTGTAGTGTTGAGATGGATCCTCAACCGAGCTATTGGCTTGCATCACTAGGTTGACGATGGTGAGGTATTCCAAGGGGGAGACAATCATCTTTTTGCCTTTGACATACACCTCTTGCTTGTGCAGCTCTATCCTGACCGTCTTATCAGGGTCTTCCCAGCTCGTTCTCTGCAAGGCCGGCATCTGGGCCCTATGCAGAACCGACCTTACCCTAGCCAGGAGTTCCTGGCTGCCGAAGGGCTTGCTCACATAATCGTCGGCCCCCAGATTTAATCCCCGCACTTTATCCACTTCATCGCCTCTGGCAGTGAGCATAATAATGGGTACGTTGGATACTTCACGGATACGGCGGCAGACCTCCCAGCCATCCATATTCGGCATAATCACGTCCAATAGAACCAGATCGGGATGGTCTGTATAGAAGCGGGTCAAACCAGCGATGCCATTGGCAGCTTCCAAAACGCTATATCCCGCTTTCTCCAGACGCAATCTTATGAGTCTGGCGGCATCCAAGTCATCATCAATAATTAAAATCTTATCGTAAGCCATTAGATTTTTTCGCCCTTTGAGAATGCCCACAGAAGCTTCTAGAATTTTCTCCTCTTATTCTGCTATAATTC
>JACQTR010000188.1 GCA_016210705.1 Chloroflexota bacterium
CAATGTGGCGCAGGAATTGATGGCCCAGGCCTCGTCCCATGTGAGCCCCTTCTATAAGACCCGGTATATCGGCCATCACAAAAGGTTCCTTAGATTCCACCACCCCGAGGTTGGGCTCCTTAGTGGTGAAAGGATAGCGCCCTATTTTGGGTTGAGCCGCGGTAACCGCCGCCAGAAGCGTCGATTTGCCTACATTGGGATAGCCAATGATACCCACATCTGCCAACAGCTTAAGTTCCAAAAAGAGGTGGCCCGCCTCACCCGGCTCTCCCTTTTCTGCCACCCTCGGTACTTGATGAGTAGCTGTGGCAAAGCGAGCATTGCCCCTTCCCCCTTTGCCTCCCCTGGCCACTAAAACTCTTTCGCCCTCTTTGTTTAAGTCAGCGATGAATATTCTCTCCTTTGTTACCTCATCCTCCTTTTGAATCAAGGTTCCTATCGGCACCACGATAACCAAATCCTCGCCGTTTTTACCATGTCTATTTTTTCCCATTCCATTACCCCCTCTAGGCGCCCGAAAATTACGCCGATAGTGAAAACTACGGAGATCCTTAGCCATAGAAGCCGCTATTAGATAGACACTACCACCACCTCCCCCATCCCCACCATCAGGACCTCCCCGAGGCACAAACTTCTCCCGCCGGAAGCTTATAGCTCCGTCACCCCCAGGACCGCTTATGACATGGATGTTAGCAGTATCAAACAAGATGGTTCCATTAAGGCCTAATAAATTTAGTTATGATGAACTTGTTGATATGTATTTTAGTATAAGTAGTAACGGTGTGGATAGAGTTATATTAGCCCGAACTGTAAGCAATTAGCTAGCAAGAATTGAGAGAGGATGGTGGAAAGTGGGAGGGATATTGTTTTTGGGTCGACGGCAAATGGCTGCTTCTAGATGTATGTTAACAAAACTTAACGTAATTCGTTTGGTATTATCCACAATTCACAAGCTTTATCCACAATAATAGGACAGTTTTCCACAAATTACCTCGGGTGTGTCCCCTCGGCGTTAAGATGCTCCCTAATAACAATAAGGGCGCTGCGGAGGACGCCATTGCTCTCTAGCTCCTGGGAGATCTTATCGCAGCCATGTAGGACGGTGCTATGGTCCCTGCCTCCTAGTTCGTCACCGATGGCAGAGAGGGATAATTGGCCCTCTTCTCTTAGAAGGTACATGGCAATATGCCGGGCGTGGGCTAAGGGTTGCCTTCTTTGTTTACCTTTTAAGTCTTCGGGATCAAGGCCAAAATGCTCAGCCACGGCGTCGATGATTTTAGCAGGGCTGGAGACCTTGCGCTGACTTCTAGGACCGCCGATATCCTCCAAAGCCCGGCTAGCTGTCTCTAAAGTAAGAGGAGTGCGGGTCAGCCGAGCAAAAGCGATGACTCTATTGATGGCTCCCTCCAATTGGCGGATATTGCTTTGGAAACGGCGGGCTATCAACTCCATCACCTCTCCGGGCAAGGCCATCTTCTGTTCCTCGGCCTTGGCGTGGAGGATGGCCAGCCTGGTTTCCCAATCCGGCGGCTGAAGGTCGGCGATGAGCCCCCACTCGAAGCGAGAACGGAGCCTCTCCTCTAGAATGGGCAGGGCCTTGGGGGTGCGATCACTGGTAAGAGCTATTTGATGGTGAGCACTGTGGAGTTCGTTGAAGGTGTGAAAGAATTCCTCCTGGGTTTGCTCCTTGCCGGCAATGAAGTGAATGTCGTCTATTAGGAGGAAGTCGGCGCTTCGGTATTTGCCACGAAATTCCTCGTTCTTTTTTTCGCGGATGGCCTGGATGAATTCGTTGGTGAACTGCTCTGAGCTAACGTAGATCACCCGCAACCCTTGGGCTAGGGCGCGATGGCCTATGGCGTGGAGGATATGGGTCTTGCCTAACCCCGAAGCTCCATAGATAAAGAGGGGGTTGTAGTTAACGCCAGGCTTCTCGGTCACCGCCCAAGCGGCGGCGTAAACCAGACGATTACAGCTCCCCACTATAAAGGCGTCGAAAGTATACTTGGGGTTTAGCCTAGGGCTAGGATAGGGAGATTTTCCTTTGTCCTCCCTTAGCCTGCCATCCCCAGAGCTGAGGATTATGCGAACCTCCGTGGGCTGCCCCATGACGCTAGTTAGGCTCTTTTTAATGAGCGATTTCAGCCGCTTCTCTAGATACTCGGTAGCGAAGGTGGTGGCAGCCCCCACCACAAAAACATTATTCTCATATCCCAAAGGTACGGTATCCTTCAGCCAGGTATCGTAGTTGGGCCGGGTAACCATGAGCTGAAGCTGGCCCAGGGTAGCCTGCCAAATATCTTTGGGTGTTCTTTCCGTGGCCTTCTCCTCAGACAAAGACGTACTTTCTACCACTAGGAGCTAGACCGTGCCCGGGGGACAAACCCCGTGTTGCTTGGTGGAGATATAGGGTTCAATATAGAAGGGTGTCTTCCATATGAGCGAGAAGCCAGGCTGCCCCACTATTGACCTTATGAAAGGTTCCACAGGCATCATGAAAGGGGACGGAAAATAAGTTAAGATGACAATAATCAAGTTAGCAGGAAAGCTTAGGGCTGTCAAGGTGTTTTTGGCCCGTTTTGGTATGAGTTTTGAAAAGATTTTAGCTTGCCTTTGAAAGGCTATTTTCATATAATGAGGCCCTAGGGAAGGGTCTTCCGTGCAGTTCAGTGGATCTTCACAGCCGGTAATCTATCATCGTGGCCTGGAGCTTTCGGTGGTGATCCCTGTCTTCAATGAGCGGGAAAGCCTCTCGCTGCTTCACGAGGGTATAAGTCGGGTCTTGTCTGGCAGGAGGTATGAGATCCTGTTCGTGGACGATGGCAGTAGTGATGGATCAGCAGCCGTCTTGGACAGTTTATGTTGGGGAGATCCCCTGGTAAGGGTGCTGCGCTTGAGGCGCAATTTTGGCAAGGCTGAGGCTTTAGCCATCGGCTTTAAGGAGGCCCAGGGCCAGGTGGTGGTGACCATGGATGGGGACCTCCAGGATGACCCTGAGGACATCCCTCGTCTTCTGGCCCTCATCGATCAAGGTTACGATCTGGTTAGTGGCTGGAAGGTTCACCGACGTGATCCGCTTTCCAAGAGGCTTCCCTCCCGACTTTTCAACTGGGTCACAGGAAGGTTGAGCGGTCTTCCCCTCCACGATATTAATAGCGGTCTAAAGGCTTATCGCCGCCAGGTGATTCAAGACCTCCCCATCTATGGCGAACAGCATCGCTTTATTCCTGTTTTGGCCTATTGGCGTGGCTTCCGGGTGGGGGAGATTGGGGTAACTCATCACCCTCGGAACTTTGGCAAATCAAAATTCGGAGCCTGGAGATTTTTGGCGGGATTTCTTGACCTTTTTACAGTGCTTTTTCTAACCCGGTTTCGGTGGAAGCCTTTACACCTCTTCGGTTCGGTGGGGTTTATTTTCTTTCTGGTTGGGGTTCTTATCAACGTCTACCTTACCTATCTTTGGTTCGGGGGAGAGCGGATTGGCACCCGCCCCCTGCTTCAATTGGGTGTGCTTCTCATGGTGGTGGGGGTTCAGTTCCTCAGTTTGGGCCTCTTGGGGGAGATGATCACCTCCTCCACCGCCCATACCCAAGAGAAGGGCCGCTTCTACGAGGCCATAGATTCTCCTTTGACTACCCTCGTCCCCAGTGGGGCTATTGGTGAGGAGGGGAGCCATGGAGAGAACCCTGGGCAGGGTGAGACTACCACGTGATCGCCACCAGCCGCAATTATGAGAAATATACCAATCCTAGCCCTCTTCAACGCTGGTTTATGGCACGCTTCCTGCGCAGGGTGGCTGCCTTGGTGGCTGAATCGCTACCTGCCCTAGTCTCTCCCGAGCCAGCGCGAGTTTTGGATGTAGGATGTGGCGAGGGATTTGTTATCGATTTCTTAAGACCTTGTTTTCCTAACCTTTCTTTCTACGGGATTGATGCAAGCTTATTAGCTTTGGCTGGGGCCCACCGGAGAGAAGTCCCCCTCCTCCAAAGCGACGCCACATTTCTTCCTTTTCTCTCCCAGAGCTTCGACCTGGTGCTATGCCTGGAGGTGCTGGAGCATTTGCCTGCCTTCGAGTTAGCTTTGGAGGAACTAAAGCGGGTGAGCACCGGCCACATCCTCCTTAGTGTCCCCAATCAACCCCTTTTCGCTATAGCTAATTTGTTACGGGGCAAAAACTGGGGCACTGGGGGAGATGATCCGGAGCACGTTCATCATTGGCGGGGGCGACGCTTTGTGGCTTTGGTTAGAGAAAGGCTGGCGGTACGACGGGTGGTATATTCTTTTCCTTGGGTTTTAGTTTTGGCCGATCATAGCGTTGAGAGCAAAGGGTTGGCCCCAATGGCAGCTAAGGGAGGTGTTGTATGAAAAGGTTGTATCGTAGCGAGACAGAGCGCATGGTGGCTGGCATCTGTGGCGGTCTGGCCGAGTATTTCGATATAGATCCAGTTCTAGTGCGCCTGGCCTTTGTGCTCCTGGCCTTTGCCAGCGGCATTGGGATTATCGCTTATCTGGTATTATGGCTCATCATGCCGCCGCACTCGAAAGTGGGGATATCCCCAGCGGAGATAATAAAGGAGAATATGACCGATGTTAGGGAGAGGACCCAGGAGCTGGCAGCGGAGTTTCGCAGCGCCCTGGCAGGTAAGCCCAGTGAGGGCGATGCTCGCCGCCCCCGTCGCGTGTGGGGGCTGGCGTTTATTTTATTGGGGGTTATCCTCCTGTTGAGCAATCTCGGCCTTTTCGGATGGTTCAGCTTGGGTAGGCTGTGGCCCCTTATCCTTATATTCTTAGGCCTTATTTTCTTGTGGAGACGGGAGTAGTAAGCCCGGCGCTGAGCTAGGCGAGGGCTATGCCTCAGCTCTCGGGCTCCATCGGCTGGCGTCAAGCCCGGGCCGAAGAGGCCCGCCGGCGGCCATTATTGGGGGAAAGCACCCTTGTCCCTTGGTTTACTTACATCATCGTGGCCCTCTACGCCCTAACCTTCGCCTACCTCAGCATACTAAAACACGATAGCTACAACACCAACGCCTTCGACTTGGGCAACATGGATCAGGCGGCTTGGAATACTGCCCAGGGGCGCTGGTTCGAGTTTTCCAATTGGGAAGGGGCGGATACACGGTTGGCTGCCCATGTGGAGCCCATCTTCATCCCCATTGCCCAGCTCTACCATCTTTACTCCAGCCCTGAAACTCTCCTTGTTTTGCAGGCAGTGGTGGTTTCCCTGGGGGCTTTGCCCGCTTTCTGGCTGGCTAGGGATAAACTTAAGAACAATTTCGCCGCTCTGGCTTTCGCCTCCGCCTACCTTCTAGCTCCTGCCCTGGAGGTGGCCACCCTAGCCGATTTCCATCCCGTGGCCTTGGCTTCCAGCTTTTTGCTCTTTGCCTTCTATTTTCTTGACAAAAGGAGGTACATCCCCTTTTTCATTATGGCGGTGTTGGCCATGGCCACCAAAGAGCAGGTGCCCCTGGCAGTGATGGCTATGGGTCTTTATATAGCCTTGGTTCAGCGCAATCGTAAGATGGGGGGGATTACGGCCTTGGTGGCTTTCCTTTGGCTGGTGGTGGCCTTTGGGGTTATCATCCCTCACTATAACCCTCAGCGGGAGTCCCCTTACCTGAGCCGATACGATCGATTAGGAGATAGCCCTGGGCAGATCATGATTAGCTCCATTACCCAGCCCGGGAAGGTCGTCTCGGAGCTAACTAGACCCACCAAGGTGGAGTATGTTGTGAGCCTGCTGAAGCCCTTGGTTTTCCTTCCCCTCCTCAGCCCTTGGACTCTAACTTTTGCCCTCCCCGAGCTGGGGATAAATCTCTTGAGTAACTTCCCTGAGATGCATAGTGGAAAGTGGCATTATGGGGCCGTTCTTGTACCTTTTTTGATAATCAGCGCCATATTGGGGGCCCGCCTCTTGGTGAGCCAGGGAGAGCGAATATCCCCTAAACTGGGGCGTTTCTTAGTTTACGTCTTGTCTTTAGCTATACTGGTTTCTAGTCTGGTGAGCTATTATCGTGAGGTCTTTTTACCCCTGAAGGATCATCTGCCAGTGGTGACGGATCGAAACCGCCTAGCAACCTCCCTAGAGGCTATGATTCCCAAAGAGGCTGCGCTATCTATTAGCTCCACCCTTAACCCCCATCTAAGCCAACGCCAGCGCCTTTATCTATTCCCCCGGGTGGATGACGCCGAGTATATCTTTATTGATGTGACCGCCACCCCTTACCCTATCGATTCCGCTAACCAGCAGTGGCGGCTGATGGGGCTCCTAGAGAGTGGACAATGGGGAGTGGCGGCGGCACGGGACGGCTATTTGCTATTGAAGAAGGGGGCCAAAGAAAAAGAGATCCCCGACGAGTTTTACGGCTTCGTCAAGGACTCTAACCTATCTATTCAACAACCGGCGGGGGTCGTTTTTGGCCAGAAGCTGCGCCTGTTGGGCTTTAGCTTTCATCCCAACGGCATCCTCCACGGCAAAGACCCGTATACTAAGGTGACGCTTTATTGGGAGGCGATAAGTCCGATGGCGGAGGACTATCGGATGGCCCTTTACACTATCGCCGAATCGGGAGCCTTGGTGGATAGCAGCGCCTCTCACCCAGCCACTCTTTGGTACCCTACCTCACGCTGGCAACCAAGGGAGGTCGTCAAGGTGGAGGCTGAGCTCCGTTTGGGGGATAGCCGGCGTGTCGATATTCTTCTAGGGGTGGTGGGGGGGGGAAGTTTAGGGGATAGAAGCGCACGCCTTATACCCGACAATAGTAGCGCGCCATCCCTGGAGCTGAGACAGGGTGAGACCCTGGTGAAGCTAGCGGAGTTGCGGGCGCAATAAGCGAACTATGGCGACTACTTGCCAAAGATTTACTATAATGCTCAGAAATACAAGGAGGCTGTGTAAATGGCAGAAAAAGATAGGTTATTAGAGCTCTTCCAAAGTGCGGTGCGTTATGGGGAACATACCCTGACCTCGGGATTGAAGAGTTCCTACTATATAGATGGCAAAATGGTTACCTTCTCTCCTGAAGGGGCCTATCTGGTGGGCAAGATACTGTTCGATCTGCTCAAGGACAGGGGGGTTCAGGCGGTGGGGGGAATGACCATGGGGGCCGACCCCATTGCCACCGCCATCGCTGTGGTTAGCCATTTGGAGGACAAGTCTATTCCCGCTTTTGCCGTGCGAAATGACACCAAGGAGCACGGCACTCAGAAGCGCATTGAGGGCCCTCTACCTTCCACTGGCGAGCGCAAGGTGGCCATAGTTGAAGATGTGGTGACCACAGGGGGCTCCAGTTTTAGAGCCATCGCCGCCGTGGAGGAGGCGGGCTGTCAGGTAGTTAAAGTGCTGGCTCTGGTGGATCGCCATCAGGGGGGCAGCGATAAACTAAAAGAGCGCTATGATTTTAGCGCTCTTTTCGATTGCGATGCTGAGGGGAAGTTAACCCTAGCTAAGTAGTATCGAGGTGAAGGATCGTTCCCTTGTATAGCTAGGACTTAAAGGGGATAACGATTACCGCTTTACCCACCACTGGCTTTTCCCCCCTCTCGTTTTCGACAAAGACATCACACTCGATATAGTTCTGCCCCTCCCTTATATGCTTCTCTGTTATAATGCCTTTACAGGTGAGGGTATCGTCAGGCCGCATAAAACCGCGGAAATCTACCTCCAACCGTTTTAGAGCCTGCTGTGAAAAGCGGTGGGTAAGCATCTGGGCTAGGGCCGCCATCATCATATTGCCCGGCACTATCATGCCAGGCAAGCCCTCTTTTTTGGCTGCCTCATCATCGTTGAAGCGGGCCCCCGTCGCTCCCCAAACCTTGGCATAGGCTCGGATCTGTTCTCGTGTGGGCTGTTTAACTAGGGGGCTGAGTTCGTCTCCTACTTCCACTTCCTCAAAGAAAGATGCTTCCGTCACGAGGCCTTCTCCTTTCCCTATCTTCTCACCAAGGTTTGTTGAGACACTACTACCTTCTCCCCCTTTTGATTGGTGAAGGTGGTCTCCCTAACCATAAAGACTAGCTTGCCGCTGCGACCCGTCTTTTCGTAGACTTCGGTGAATCGGCTGGTGGCGGTAAGGGTATCACCAGGCCGTATGGGTTGGAAAAATTCACCGCTCTCGCCACCGTCATAGGCAGCGGTACCGAACTTTAATTTGAGGTCCGGTTGGTTGGTGCTATAAGTCCTTAAAAGGGTATAAAAGGTAGGAGGGGCGATGATGCCACCATAAGGTCCTTTTTTAGCAGCCTCCTCGTCCACATAAAGGGGGTTGGTTTCGCCCACTGCTCGGCAGAACTCCAGGATGGTTTCTTTCTCTATGGTGAAGGTGCCTGAGGAGAACCCCTTACCTAGAACGCTTCGATCAAAGTCCACCATGTTGCGTCTCCTTTAAGTAAATCGGCTTATAGTCACCACTATAGAGCTCTTCCACTAACTCTTCAATACAGGTGATAGGTCGCTTAAATTGGGTCATGCAGGTGCCTAGGGCGCTGACGTAGTGGGCGTCGCTACCTCCGATGCCAAAGAGATTGTTTTGGGCCGCCAGTTCGAAGGCACGCCGGTTTTCTTCCTGGCTGCTGCCCCCGTTTAAGGCCTCAATAACCTTAATGGCGCTGAAATCGGCACCTGAGTTAATGTAATCGCAAAGGCCGATAAATTTACGTCCGGGGTGAGAGGGTACAGCGATGCCCCCCTGGGCTTGAACCTCGCGTACCAGTTCTGCGGCATCTAAGTTTATATCCATAAAGTCAAATTGTTTCAGGAGGCCATCGGTGACGCCATAGACGAGAAAATGCCCCCACATGGTCTCTATCTCTGCGCCCTTGAAGATTAGGACATCGTATTTCTGAGCCAGGGCGGAATAATCCCGCTCTTGGTCGTAGCTTCTGTGTTCAGTGAATACCATGCCGTGGATTTGGTGTTTTTTGCGCATGTTGCCGATCCACCTTAAATAGGCCTCAGCGGTGGCCGCGGCGTCATCGGAGGCTGCGGTGTGGACATGCATGTCGAGGATCATTCGTCAGGAGGCGAGCCTTTTGGTCTTGTTGGCTACGTAATCCACTAAGATGTATTGACCTAAAGTTTCGGCAGTTGTATAGAAGGCCCGCCCGCGGTTGATCTTGGTGAGCTGGCCAACAAAGTCTTTCAAGTAGTGGTTTCTTTCTAGCATGAAGGTATTGATGACAATACGTTCTCGGGTGCAACGCTTCACCTCTTTGAGGGTTTCCTGAACGGTTTTCAAGGTGGGTGGGTAGGCGAAGCGTGCCCGTCCTTCCTCTAAGTGAGCGGTGGGCTCGCCATCGGTAATAAGGATAATTTGACGAGTACCCCCTTTGTGCCTGGCTAGAAGTTGACGGGAGAGCATAAACCCGTGGTGCATGTTGGTTCCTGGGACGTACTCATTCCAGCCCACGTGGGGTAACTCTTCAGGCTTGATCTGCCGGGCGTAGCCAGCAAAGCCGATGATATAGAAATTATCTCTGGGGAATTGGGTGCGAATGAGGTTCTCTAGAGCCATGGCCACTTTCTTGGCGGCGAAAAAGTTTCCTCGCATAGGCATGGAGAGGCTTAGGTCTAACATAAGGACGGTGGAGCACTGGGTTAAGTTCTCGGCACGGAAGACCTCGAAGTCTTCGGGCTTTAAAGGGATCGGGGTGCCGCTGCCGTGGCGGTAAAGAGCGTTTGTTATAGTCTTCTCTAGGTGGAGATAAAAATTATCGCCGAACTCGTAGATCTTGGTCTCTTCGGCTTGATCGCCTCCTTGGCCGCGGAGGGCGGTAATATGTTTTCCGGGCCTACCTTTGCGGATGATGGTAAAGATATCGCGCAGGGCCTTTTGACCGATTTTCCTTATTCCCCGCGGCGTTAGCTGGAAACGGTTCCCCTCCTTTTTGATATAGCCCGCCTCCTCCAGAAGTTCCGTCGTTCGCTTTAGTTGCTCCAAGGTCTGTTGGGCATCGTCTCCTAACACTTCCGCCAGTTTGTCGCCCTCGATGTTGTCCAGGCTTCCCCCTTGTTGGGCCTTACGTATTTGGCGTTCCAGATCATCCATAGCTTGGAGTCTTTTCATGAGCTCCATGGCTTCTTGGAGAGAAATGGGTTCGTCTCCCCAGAAAGAGTACTGGTTCCTTTGCCCCGAGCGGGGGTTGAGGTAATTAAGGTTGGAAGCCAACTCGGCCAATTCCCGCCGCAGCCCTTCATCTTGGAGGGCGGCGTTTAAAAGCTCTTGGAGGGCTTGTTGGTGCTCCTGAGGCAAGCTATCGATAAGGGAGCGCATCTGGGCTATCTGTCGCTGCATTCCTTCGATTAGTTCTTCTAAGCTTTGAGGGGGCTGGTCTCCAAAAAGATCTCCATATTGGTTCATGAAGCTCTGAAAGTCGGGCTCCATCCCCGCCATCTTTTCCCTCAGGAGTTGATTAAGGGCCTCCACCATCTCCTTAGTACGCGCCAGATCCTGTGGGGTGAGGGATTGTAGGCCCTGCTGGAGTTGATTGAAGTAGGAGTCCATCACCGCCCGTTGCAACATGTCCAGAAGGTCCTGGAACTGCTGACGAGCATCGCCATCCATAAAATCGTAGTCAGTGAGGGCCTTGATGGCTCCCCCCATGTCCTGGGGTAGGTTGTCCAAGAAGTCCAGCTTCTTTTGGGCTATCTGCTCTAAAAGCTTCTTTAACTCGGGCTGGTCAGAAGAGGCCTCCGTGAGACGGTTTTGTATGCCCGCCCTCTCCGTCTCAATGACTCTATCCAGTCTTTGACTAAGGTCGTCCATGATGGAGGAGAGATTGTGCTTTTCCAGATCCCTTTGGCGCAGGGAGCGCAGGCGTTCCAAGAACTGTTGCAAGCCCTGAATTTGCCCTCCGTGACGCCCGGTCATGCCCCGTTGAAATAATCTCTGAAGGGCTCGCCACAGGTCGCCATGGGTGGTGAGGTCATCGGCCAGGGCATCCATAACCTCCTCGGCATTGAACAGGAACTCCTGGGTGCCATCCCAGCGAGAATATCGATAGACGTTCATTTTAGCTTCGATAAACCGACTTACCGGTTCCTTTTTCCTTATTGAGCCTCTTGTTGAGGTGGAGGCCCTCTAGGATGAACTCCATGCCTGAAGCAATGGTTGCTGGCTGCTCTCCGATCTGCAGTTTGCTGAAGGCTTTGGTAAATCCCCCCACTTCCCGCAACTTCTTAACGTAATCTGGGGAGCTGGTGCTTTCGGATACCTCAATTACCAGGCCCATTTGGAACTTGGAAAGGAGTTCCTCAAACTCGGCAACCCGGAAATAGCGGTTGAAGACGTTGATCACCGCCCCCTGGATCAGCTTGGCGATGACACGGTCCTCTTCCTCCTCCACCGATTCCAGCTCTATCTTACCGCTGGTGGAGGCCAGGATATAAGGAAGGTCGCTGATTCGGGGAGCTATCTCCTTTTCCCCTTGTCTTATCCCTCGTCTTAAGGCGTTGCTTAGAAGGTTTTCGTAGTTGGATATGGAGATGCGGACGCTTACCCCCGAGCGCTGGTTGATCTCGGGGCTGCGCCGAGCCAAAGCGGTGATCTCAGCAATTATTTCCTTCATGTAACGGGGGACGATAGTCTTGTACTCGTTATCGGGGAAGGTGGCCCGCTCCTGTTCTACGATCTGGATCTCGTGTTCGATGGTTTTGGGGTAGTGGGTTCTGATCTGGGAACCACAACGGTCTTTGAGGGGGGTAATGATCCGCCCTCGGTTGGTATAATCCTCGGGGTTGGCAGTGGCCACCATGTAGATGTCCAAAGGCAATCGAACCCGATAACCCCTGATCTGGACATCCCGCTCCTCCAAGATATTAAATAGCCCCACCTGAATCCTCTCCGCCAAATCGGGCAGCTCATTGATACAGAAGATGCCGCGGTGAGTACGAGGGATGAGGCCGTAATGGATGGTGAGTTCATCGGAAAGGTAGCGGCC
>JACQTR010000168.1 GCA_016210705.1 Chloroflexota bacterium
CAAAGCCTCCGCTATTCATCAATCGAGCTTTAGCTCTGGAATCATTACGGTACTAGAATTTAGACCCTTAGTCTTCAGTTTATCAATTTCAACCGTCACATCAGCAACTAAGCGCAAATCTGAGGCGAGGCAATCGCTATACGAGACCACAACTACTCTTGGGCCATTGTGGACAACTGCCTCAACCAGGGGAGCAAAATCGGCATCGCCACTGAACAACACAGCAACGTCCATGACACCACGATGTACGTGTTCAAGCATGTCAACCGCAAGAAGCACATCCACGCCTTTTTGAGTCCGACGTGACAAACTAGACGCATGGCGCAAAAAGCCATGCCTCACGTGGACGTCTTCTAACTCATCGAGTTTTGCGAAATAGCGAAGCACCTTGTCCCTGTCAGGGTGTTGTTCATCTGGTTCAGCGTCATAGTACCAAACCCTTGCGATCCGACAAGGTGTCCCTAACCACATGTCTTCATATGCTCCTGCTAAAACAATCCCTGCTAAGTTTTTGAACTGGACGAATTCCGGCCCCCTATGTTTTTGTACTGCCTTGCGGATATTATACCCGTCTACATAAACGTACGTGCGCAAGAAATCTGCCATTGGCTCTATTTCACCTCCTCCAGCTCCACGATGTGCTCCAGGACGGCGATGGCGTTTTCCACCGCCAGCTTCCTGTCAATCTGAGCGCGACGAAGAATCTCCAAAGACTTATGGCTCTGCGGGAACAAACTCACACCCAATGGCAACGATTATGGCTTTTTTCGTTTCCGTACGGTTGCTGGGCTCATCTTCTGGCCGAAAATTCGCTACCAACTGGTCACTACCACCAACCTGCTCATACTTTTCGAGACGCCTCTGGTTCTTATAACGGACTCGGACACTGACTCCCAGCCCGGTGCGGATCTCAATATCTTGCGGCATCGTTAAAGTTTTCTCAACGGGCGTTTGCACGTGAGGGGACTGCCATTGGAGGTCGTCCCTTGCGAAGATCCGTCTAGCGCCATCGTACACATGGACCTGCCTTATCCAAGCTCCACCAAAGTCTCTGACATACTTGTATGGCCTTTGATGGCCCGTATCGACTTCATAGCCCAGGTCAGCATCGCTGTCGTATTCGGTTCCGAATAGCACCATCACGTTGCGAAGCTTGGGAAGATAACGCTCAGCTTCGATGGCTAAGCTGGGCATAGGAATGTGAAACTGCAACCAGGGCTCGTTTTGATTGTCTGGGCTCTGAACATTTCCAACCAGAAGAAAACCAGGCCCTTGAGGCTCCCCTACGCCCCAGTCATAACCATAATCAATTACTTGCAGCTGGCCGCTATTGCCATGCACCCATATTTGTTGATTGGCCATTTACCTTGCCTCCTCATCCTCGGGCTGAATTCAGGTCGAATGCTAAGTAGAACAAGGCGGTTGTAAACCGGTCACATCACCTCTTCCGGACCGGCGATGCGCCCTAATATAGCGCTGGCGGCGGCCACGGCCGGGTTGCTCAAATAGACCTCCGAGCCGGGGCTTCCCATGCGTCCCACGAAGTTGCGGTTAGTGGTGGCCACGCAGCGCTCGCCATCGGCCAGAATCCCCATATAACCTCCCAGGCAGGGGCCACAGGTGGGAGTGCTAACGGCGACGCCGCTACGGATGAAGGTCTCCATTAACCCTTCTTGGATGGCCTGAAGACATACCTCTGGCGAACCGGGGAGGACTATGCAGCGCACCCAGGGGGCCACCCGTTTTCCTTTGATGACCTGTGCCGCAATCCGCAAGTCATCGATACGGCCGTTGGTGCAACTGCCGATAACCGCCTGGTCAATGTCTATTCTACCCACTTGGCTGATGGGCTTGACGTTGGCCGGAGAGTGAGGGAAGGCCACCTGAGGCTCTATGGTGCTTACATCGAACTGGCGAACTTCCTGGTATTGGGCGTCTGGGTCGGTCTCATAGGCTTGATATGGACGTCGGGCTCGGTCTTTGACAAAAGCCAGGGTTTTTTCGTCCACGGGGAAGAGGCCGGCCTTGGCCCCGGCCTCCACCGCCATGTTGGCCATGGTGAAGCGAGCGTCCATAGGCAGGGCCGTTATAGCCTCGCCGTCAAACTCCAGGGCGGAGTAGATGGCGCCATCCACCCCGATCTGGCCGATAGTGTGGAGAATGAGGTCTTTGCCTCCCACCCATTTCTGGCGTTGGCCGTGGTAAAGGAACCTGATAGTGGGAGGAACCCTCATCCAGATGTCGCCGGTGGCCATGGCACAGGCCACATCGGTGGAGCCCATGCCGGTGGCAAAGGCTCCGAGGCCTCCATAAGTACAGGTGTGGGAGTCAGCGCCAACAACCACGTCGCCAGGCACCACCAACCCCTTCTCGGGAAGAAGGACGTGCTCGATGCCCATTTCACCCACTTCAAAGAAAACCAATCCCTGCTCCCTGGAGAACTCTCGCAGGATTTTGGCGTTCTCGGCCGAGGGGATGTCCTTATTGGGGACGAAGTGATCGGGCACCAGAACCACCCGCTGGGGGTCGAAGACCCTACTTACTCCGAGGCGGCGAAACTCTTTAATAGCTAAAGGGGCGGTGACGTCGTTAGCCAGGACCATGTCGGCCCGGACGTTGATGAGCTCACCGGGGCTTACTTGGTTGCGCCCACAATGGGCGGCCAGAATTTTTTCGGCTAAGGTCAAGAGATGGCCTCCTTTCCTGAAGTATCTAAACTTTTGTTGGGGGCGACTCGAGCTTGGTCGCGGAGCCGATCCACCAGGGAGTGGAGCTCCGCTGGCTTTGGTATGCCCGTTAGGGAAAAATTCCTCACCGTACCCGCCGTTTGGCACTCGATGTCGCCAAAGTTGAACAGGGTCCGTAAAATACCAGAGCGAGTTATGGTCATATCTTGTATATCCACCAGGTCGGTGGTGGAAATATGAAGATGGAACCAATGATTCTTGGTGCTATCCACCAGTCTTTGGTCGGTTATCACCCAGATATCGTTATCGTAGCGGTATTTGATAAAGTAGATCCTCACCGCCCAATAAAGAAGCCAAAGGGCGGATATCACCAAAATTACGGTGCGGGGAAGGCCCTCAAAGCGGTCAGTGTAGACCACAAGGCCTACCAAAAAGGCCGCGGGTATCACTGCCTCCAGCACGGCTAAAATAAGGCGTGGATAGAGATAAAGCCAGTGGCGCCGCGCCAGGGCCATTATCTCCTCTTTTTCTTGTAAAGGGAACGGCAGCTTTATGGGGATTGTCCTCCTTTGCCTTTTTGCGCTCCCAATAAGCGATTAAGGGCGTTGACGTAGGCCTTGGCGCTGGCCACGACAATGTCGGTGTCGGCGCCGCGGCCGGTATAAACCTGGCCCTCGCTTTCGATCCTTATCATGGCCTCTCCCACGGCTTCCTTGCCCTCAGTTACAGAGTTAATGTTGAATTCTACCAGCTCGTTGGGTGTGCCCACAATACGGTTGATGGCCTGATAAGCGGCATCCACCGGCCCGTCCCCCAAGGCGGCATCCTCCCAGGTTTTCCCCTGGGCATCCACCAGTTTTACCGAGGCGGTAGGCATGGTATGCCCTCCAGAGTAATGTACCCGCTCCAGGTGGAAAGTCTCAATTCCGTTACGGAGGGCGTCTCCTAGCAGTGCCTCCAGGTCGCGATCGGTTACCTCCTTTTTCTTGTCGGCGAGCTCCTTGAAGGCTTTAAAGGCCGTGGCCAGCTCCTCATCGTTCAAGTAGTAGCCCAACTCCTGAAGATGGTTTCTGAAGGCGTGGCGACCGCTGAGTTTGCCCAAGCTTAGGGTGCTGCCAGTAAGACCGATGGAACGAGGGTCCATGATCTCGTAGGTGCTGCGTTCTTTGAGTACGCCATCCTGATGGATACCCGACTCGTGGCGGAAGGCATTGGCTCCAACGATAGCCTTGTTGGGCTGAACAGGCATTCCGGTGAGGCGGCTCACCAGACGGCTAGTTTTGTATATCTGGGTGGTATCGATGTTGGTGGTGAAGGCAAAGAAGTCGCGGCGGGTTTGCAGGGCCATGACGATCTCCTCCAGAGAGGCGTTGCCCGCGCGTTCGCCGATGCCGTTGATGGTGCACTCCACCTGGCGCACTCCGCGGCGCAGCGATTCCAGGCTGTTGGCCACCGCCAGACCCAGGTCGTTGTGGCAGTGGACGCTGACCAGGGCTCGCCCGATGTTGGGCACCTTCTTAAAAACGCCCTCGATGAGCTCGCCAAACTCCTGAGGGGTTGTATAGCCCACGGTGTCGGCGATGTTGACCGTGGTGGCCCCAACGTCGATGACGGACTTTAGGATTTGATAAATGTAGGCAGCATCGGAGCGTGTGGTGTCCATGGGAGAGAACTCTACATCCTCGGTATAGCCCTTGGCTCGAGCCACCATGGCTACGGCGAGGTTCAATATCTCATCGCGGTCTTTTCTCAGTTGATGGGCAATATGAATATCAGAGCTGGATAGAAAGACATGGAGTCGCGGGTGGGCAGCCCCTTTGATGGCGTTCCAGGCGGCATCCACCGCTTCGGGGTTGGCGTGGGCCAGGGCGCAGATGATGGGCCGTCGCACCTTTTCAGCGATGAGGTGTACGGCCTCGAAGTCTCCTGGCGAGGTGGCGGGGAACCCGGCCTCGATGACGTCCACTCCCAGCTTGTCCAACTGCTGGGCGATCTCCAGTTTCTCCTTCATGGTGAGGGTGGCCCCCGGCGATTGCTCGCCGTCCCTCAAGGTAGTATCGAAGATGATTATTTTATTGTCAGACATTTTGGTTCAGCCTCCTTCTGGTTAATATGCAACGTTCCCGTGGGCCCTCCCGGCTAGGCCGGAGGGCCGCAGAAGGAGGAGAGCTAGGTTTAGGAACAGGGGAAACCTGTGTTGCATCATCTTAATTTCATGCTAATTGTTCAAAAGATTACCAACCTAATTTTGTGCGTCATAAATGCTCTTCAATCGGCCTATTATTTGGTGGAACTCCTCGTGTTTGTCCGCCCCAATCCTTTCCTTTTCTAATTTCTCAAATTCCCGCAAAAGCTCGGCTTGTTTCTCATGAGTAAGGCGAGCATCGCCCAAAGGGTAAATTACATTATTTTCTATATCAATGTGCCGTTCCAAAAGCTTGGCTTGCTCGGTAACGGTTTGAATGATTTTGGAGGTTCCGTTTAAGCTTTTTTCTTTATACTCTTTTATGGCGTCGTCAAATCCTTTGATTAAGTTACTTATTATAGCGTGTTCCATAAGCATAACCCCAATAGGTGGGCCACCATGGCGAGGGATGCCCGCCTGTTCCAAGGCTGGGTATAGCACCTCCGCCTCTTTGCTGTGGTGGACGCTGTCGAGAAAGGTCTTCAGAAAGTCAAGAATCTGTTCCAGATGATCGGGGTTCACCTCTTCCCCAGATGAAAGCTTTTTACAGACCCCTTTCATAATGCTCAACATGGTTTTTATGTCTTCATGCTCGTTTTTAAGTTGTTCGGTGGGGGTCACAGTCTTCTCCTCAGCATCCCTGGTGGAACCAGTTCATTCAGAACTTGCTCTTTACCTGTTCATACCCCGTAAATGTCTTTTAGACTAGCTATCATCCGGTGGAATTCTTCGTGTTTGCCCGCGCCTATGCGTTCCTCCTCAATTTTGTCAAACTCCTTGAGGAGCTCTTGTTGCCTCTGAGCTGAGAGGTGAGCGTCGCCCATGGGATAAAGGATGTTGTTCTCTTTATCGATGTGCTGGCGCAATAGCTCGGCGTAGTTGGTGGCATTGTGCACTATTTTGGCTTTCGCCCCTGGCTGCTTTTCTCTATATTCTTTTATCCCTTCGTCCAAACCCCTGACGTAGCCACGTCCCTCATCGTGTTCCATAAGCATAATGCCAATGGGCCCGCCCTGGCGAGGGATGCCAGCCTGTTCCATGGCCGGAAAGAGTATGTCCTCTTCTTTGCCATGGTGGCAGCGATCGGCGAAGGTCTTGATAAAGTCCAGAATCTGTTCTAAGTGCCCAATATCGATCTCTTCTCCAGCCGATAGTTTTTGAGAAATCCTATCCAGGATGCTTAGCACGGTTTTGATGGCCTCATGCTCTTCCATTAATACTTCGGTTGGGGTCATGTTTTCCTTCCTACCGGTTTTTTTGGAGCCAGCTCATCATACTTCTAAGTTCCTCACCCACGGCCTCGATCTCGTGCTCTGCCTCCAGGCGGCGCCAGGCGTTGAAGCTGGGCCGACCGGCTTGGTTTTCCAGGATCCATTCCCTGGCGAAGGTGCCCTCCTGAATCTCGCTCAAAATCTCGCGCATCTCGTCTCGAACCATATCATCGATGATGCGCGGGCCCCTCGTATAGTCGCCGTATTCGGCGGTGTCGCTCACCGAATAGCGCATGTACCCTAGTCCTCCCTGGTAGATTAGGTCTACGATGAGCTTGAGCTCGTGGAGGCACTCGAAGTAGGCCAGCTCCGGCTGATAGCCGGCCTCCACCAAGGTCTCGAAGCCAGCCTTGATGAGGGCAGTGACACCACCACAGAGCACCGCCTGCTCACCGAAGAGGTCGGTCTCCGTTTCCTCGGCGAAGGTAGTCTCCAGAACCCCGGCTCGGGTGGAGCCGATCCCCTTGGCATAGGCTAAAGCCAGGGAATGCGCCTGGCCAGAGGTGTCCTGATGAACAGCTAAGAGGGCTGGAACCCCGGAACCCTCGGTATAAACTCGGCGCATCATATGGCCGGGGCTTTTGGGGGCCACCATGGCCACATCGATATTGGAGGGAGGCATGATCTGGTTGTAGTGGATGTTAAAGCCGTGGGCGAACATGAGCATTTTCCCCGGCTCCAGCGCTTTTTCTATAGATTGATAATAGACCTCTTTTTGAGCCTGGTCAGGAACAAGCATCATGACTATATCGGCTGTCCTAGCCACCTCGGCCACGGTAGCCACCGGTAATCCAGCCGCTTCGGCCCGTGGCCAACTGGCGCTCTTTTTATACAGGCCCACCATCACTTTCAAACCGCTGTCTTTGAGATTTAAGGCATGGGCGTGGCCCTGGCTGCCATAGCCGATGACGCCGATGGTCTTATCTTTAAGCAGTTCCAGGTCGGCGTCTTTATCGTAATACATTTGAGGCATGGGTTTGTTCCTTTCTTAAGGTTATGGCTCTCCTGGTATATGTCGGCCCCGCTGCTCGACACGGGGGCGGAGGTGGTGTAGGGGTGGGGGTGGTTCCTCTTCCAAAGTGGTAACCCCGCTCATCCCGCGCACCAAAGCCACCCGGCCGGTGCGTACCATCTCCTTGACACCGAAGCTCCGCAATAAAAGGAGAAGGGAGTCGATCTTCTCCTCATCGCCCGTGGCCTCTACGATCAGAGAATCCGTGGCCACGTCCACAATATTGGCCCTAAATATGTCCACGATCTGGATAATCTCGCTTCGAGTAGAGGGCGTAGTGCGCACCTTAATCAAGGCTAGCTCTCGTGCCACGAAATTGTCCTCGCTGATGTCGGAGACCTTAACGACGTCGATTAATTTATATAGCTGTTTAGCTACTTGCTCCACCACCGTGGTGGCACCGTCTACCACTATGGTCATCCGTGAGATATTGGGGACGTCCGAAGGGCCCACGGCTAGACTTTCTATATTGAAGCCACGACGGCGAAAAAGGCTGGCCACCCTATTCAGGACCCCCGGTCTGTCTTCTACCAGGGCTACTAAGGTGCGTTTGGTGCTCATACCCTGGTTTCCTCCTTTTCCCTTGTCTCTTCGATCATTTCTATCAAGGACGCCCCCGGAGCCACCATGGGATAAACATTCTCCTCTCCTTCCACTACAAAATCGATAAGGATAGGGCCTTCGTAGGCCATAGCCTGCTGGATAGCAGGGATGACCTGAGACTTGTCCGTTACCCTTAATCCCTTCATACCGTAAGCCTCAGCTATTTTGACGAAGTCGGGGCTAGACAAGGGGGTAGCTACGTAACGACGGCCATAGAAGAGTTGCTGCCACTGACGAACCATACCCAAATAGCCATTGTTGATAATAGCTATTTTCACCGCCGCCCCCTCTTGGACGATAGTGGCCAACTCTTGGATGGTCATCTGGAAACCCCCATCGCCAGCGATGATCCACACCGTCTCCTCTGGTACTCCTACCTTGGCCCCCAAGCCAGCGGGCAGTTCAAAGCCCATAGTGCCCAAACCACCAGAAGATATGAGGCTGTCGGGTTTAGTGTAGCAGAAGTGCTGAGCTGCCCACATTTGGTTCTGCCCTACCCCGGTAACGACGATGCAATCCCCTTGTGTGGCTTCGTAGATCTGGCGAATTATATATTGAGGGATAAGGGCATCGGTTTCCCTGATGGTATGAGAGGGGTGTTCCCAACGCCAATCATCGATCTGCCGGATCCATGGGCCATGGTCTTGGGGGCTAATAAGGCGGTTCAAGGCCACCAAAACGTTCTTCACGTCTCCTACGATAGGGACATCCACGCGTATATTTTTCCCAATCTCGGCGGGATCGAGGTCGATATGGATGATTTTGGCGTGGGGAGCAAAGGTGGCAAAGTTGCCAGTGGCACGGTCATCGAATCTCATCCCGACGGTGACAACTAGGTCGCAGGCGTCTATCGCCAGGTTGGCATAGGCCATGCCGTGCATCCCC
>JACQTR010000012.1 GCA_016210705.1 Chloroflexota bacterium
AGGGCGGTTTTGAAGTAGCGTTTGGTACGGGTTACGTTAGCAGGGTTGTGAACGGAGCCTCGGGCCGAGTAAGCTACCCCTTTGACATGGGCCATGAGTTCGGCGGTATGGATGGGCCAACCGTGAACTTTAGGGTCTCTCCCTTGGGGAGTAGTGGTAGTGACCTGTCCGACCAGAGTAGTAGGGGCCATCTGGCCACCGGTGGTGCCGTAGTTCATGTTGTTGGTCATAAGGATAGTGATGAGCTCGCCTCTTGCGGCTGCGTTGATGAGGGAGCCTGGGCCGATGGCCATAGTATCGCCGTCACCTTGGGAGGTCATTAGGATGATGTCGCCGTAGTGGGCGCGTTTGACCCCGGTGGCGAAGCTGGGGGAATGGCCATGGGCCTGAGGCGAGAAGCTGTCAACTTTAAGGGGACGAAACACTCCACCGCAGCAACCCACGCCACCCACTCCGACGAAATTGTCTGCGATCCCCATTTCATCTAGAAGCTCGCCTATGATCCTGGTGATTATGCCGTAGCCACACCCAGGACAACGTTCCGGTGTAAGTTCCATTGAGGGTGGGCGCCCAAAAATCTTTACTTTGGTTTCTGACATGTTTGTCCTTCCTTAACCTTTTTCCTTTGTATCAGGCGGCTTCGCCAGCTAGGACCTTTTTGATTTCTTCGAAGATTCGGTCGGGGAGGATCATTCCTCCGTGGGTAGGCTCATTGCGGCCCCAGCAACCCAGTAGATGGACTTCACCTTGTCCCAAAGCACTGTATTTGACATCCTCCACCATTTGGCCCATGCTGTCTTCCACAACCAAGAATTTTTGTCCCTCTTTGGCCTTCTGGTAGATGATCTCGCGGGGGAAGGGCCATAGGGTGATAGGTCGTATCATACCTATTTTGAGTCCCTCCTCTTTGGCCATCTTCAAGGCTCCTTTACAGGACCGGGCTGAGGAACCGTAGGAGACAAGTATTAGGTCGGCGTTTTCTATGTCGATAGCTTCGTAACGAACCTCGTTCTTCTCCATTTCCTTCCACTTATTATCTAAGTGCTGGAGAAAACCGATGTAGGTTGGTCGAGCGTTAAGGTTAGACATATGATTATTTTTTCCACCCTTTCTGCCACGCCCTTTTAAGGCCCAATCTTTCTCTGGCAGGGGGGGGAACTCCATGGGTTCCAGTTCTAGGGGCTCGGCCACCTGTCCTACCAAGCCATCCGATAGAATGATCACTGGATTGCGGTATTTATCGGCAAGGTAAAAGGCTAATTGTATGTGCTCAAAGGTCTCCTGGACGGAATGGGGAGCTAACACAATATTTCGGTAACCGCCGTTGCCACCTCCCCAGACAGATTGCCAATAATCCATTTGAGCATGTTGCGTGCCTCCCTGTCCCGGTCCAGACCTCTGGACGTCCACCACCACACAAGGTAGCTCAGCGTTGGCCATGTGCGCCATTCCCTCCTGCATTAGGCACCAGCCTACGCTTGAGGTGCTGGTCATGACACGCACCCCGGCGGCAGCGGCTCCGGTGACTAGGTTGATGGAGCCACCTTCGGCCTCTGATTGGACAAAGATACCCCCAAATTTAGGAAATTCGCGAGCAAACCACTCCGTTACTTCGTTTTGAGGGGTAATGGGATAGCCAAAAAAGTGGCGGCAGCCAGCGTGTACGGCTCCCCAACCTATGGCCTCATTACCTTGTACGAAAAGTCTTTGGACTGTTGTTGTTGATACTGCTTCTCTGGATCCACCCGCCCTTTGGGTCATTAGAAAACTCCTCCCTAAGTTGATCTATTGAACCTATCGTTCTAATGTTTAACTAGCTGCCTCTTCGTATTTGTAGACTTCAATCAAAGCACGGGGACACATCCAAGCGCACACCATGCAGGCGTTGCAATTCTCTGGATTAGCAAAACGGGCCACAAGATAACCCTCAAGGTTGAACTTGGGCCCTATTTCGATGCAGCCATGGTTACAATACGTTTGGCAAAAAGCGCAGCCTGTGCATTGCTCTTCTTTGGTGATAACGATCTCGCCCTTGGCCTTGGGCATTTTATCCCTCCTTTTTAGCTTTTACTATGCAATAAATAGAAAAACCCTTTTTATACAAGGAAATTATACTTTTATTACAT
>JACQTR010000169.1 GCA_016210705.1 Chloroflexota bacterium
CCTGCTAACGTAACCCGTACCAAACGCTACTTCAAAACCGCCCTGGAAAAACAAATAAATAAGGTGGGCCTTTCTTTCATCGAGGTCCTCTCTATGTGCCCGCCTGACTGGCGCATGGAGCCCGTGGACGCCTGTAAGTTCATACAGGAAAAGGCCTTAGCCGAATACCCCCTGGGTGAGTTCATAAACCTAGATAAAATCGAATAAACAAAGGGGAAGATAAAATATGGAAACGAGCGTCATCTTTGCTGGAGTGGGAGGCCGCGGAGTCCTGCTAGCGGGCCGCCTTTTGGCAACAGCCGCCATGACCAAATACCCCAACGTAGTTTGGTTCCCCGCCTATGCAGGAGCTATGCGAGGTGGCCCTTGTGAGTGCGCCGTGATCGTAGGTGAAGAGCCAGTGGGTTCCTTCTTAATCCCTAAGCCAGATGCGGTCGTCATCATGGCACGCTCTCAACTCAAAGCTTTCGAAAAACGAGTCCGTCCTGGGGGCCTATTTCTTATAGATTCCTCGGTGGTCGATCTAGAGCCAGAACGCAAAGATATAAGAGTTATCAAGATACCCGCAACCGAGGCCGCTGTGAGGTTAGGAAGCGGCCAGGCAGCTAACATGGTCCTTATGGGAGCCTATGTTGTCGCCACCGAGCCTAAGCTTCTCACTTTAACAGATATGGAAGATCAGTTGGAACGTCAATATGGGGGCAGAGACGAGGGCCCTGGAAGCCGGCACGACGTTACCCGAAGAAGACACCTCGCTGAAATAAATATGAATGCCCTCAAAAAGGGAGCGGAACTGGCGTTAGCCAGCGTAGCCTGAGATATAAAAGAGTATAAAGCTTGCCTTAAAAAACGAGGCTTTATACTTTTAAGGGGGGAAACGTGTCAGAAACAAAGGTAAAGGTATTTAGCAGAACACCGTCCATTGTGGAAACCCCATCCAACTGCCCTGGGTGCGGCTACGGCATCATTAGCAGGATCGTGGCCGAGGTCCTGGATGAGCTTAATGTGGCCGACCAAGCCGTAGGTGTCGGCGGTGTTGGCTGTTGCGGAGGGCTCTTTTTCTCCATGAATATAGACAGCTTTGCCCCCCAGGCCCATGGCCATTCCCCCAGCTTCGCCACCGGGGTTAAACGCGCCCACTACGGAGATGTCATCGTCGTCACCTCCCAAGGTGACGGTGATACTATGGCAATCGGCCCAGGCTCCCTCATCAACGCGGCCGCAAGAGGCGAGCTCATAACCATCATTATGACCAATAATATGAACTATGGCACCACTGGCGGCCAAATGGCGCCCACTACCCTCATAGGTCAACGCACTACCACTACCCCGGATGGGAGAAACTCCAAAGATCACGGTTGGCCTATCCATACCGCCGAACTCATGGCCCAAATCAAAGGGGTCGCTTACTCAGCCCGAGGCTCCGTCCACAATCCTGCTAACGTAACCCGTACCAAACGCTACTTCAAAACCGCCCTAGAAAAACAAATAAATAAGGTGGGCCTTTCTTTCATCGAGATCCTCTCCATGTGCCCGCCTGACTGGCGCATGGAACCCGTGGACGCCTGTAAGTTCATCCAGGAAAAGGCCCTGGCTGAATACCCTTTGGGTGAGTTCATAAACTTAGATAAAATCGAATAACAAAAAAGGACCTAGAAGCCAATATTCTGGCTTCAGAAGAATCCTAGATTGGGCAGCTAGCTAAAATAGCTGCCCAAATTTTTTCTCACTCCTAGTAAGTATAATAACCACCTAAGCCAATAAATATGGCAATTTGACAAGCATTCAATGCAGACTATAGAATGGTAAGGGATTTAATGAGTTAAATGGAGAAGGCATTAGACGACAGGTACGACGTAATAATTGTGGGCGCCGGCCCCGCAGGCATTTTTGCCGGGTTGGAGTTATGCCAGAACTCCAACCTAAGGGTGCTCATGGTAGAGAAGGGCAAGCCCATTGAGCGGCGCCGCTGTCCTATCATCGGAAAGACCCAAAGCTGCTATCCTTGTTCTCCTTGCGACCTGGTTAGCGGTTGGGGTGGGGCTGGGGCCTTCAGCGATGGTAAGTTAACCCTATCCCCCGAGGTAGGAGGCCGACTCAAAGAGTATTTAGGAAAAGAAAAGACCGACGAGCTTATCCATTATGTGGATAGGGTCTTCCTCGACTTCGGAGCCTCTGACCAAATTTATGGTGAGGGCGATGGAGTAGTGGAACTACGACGGCGGGCCAGCCTGGCGGATTTGCGTTTGGTGCCAATGTCCCTCCGCCATCTGGGTACGGAGCGTTGTAAAGCGGTCTTACGCCAAATGTATGATTTCTTGGCCAGCCGGGTAGATTTCCTAACAGGGGCTTGCGTTACCAACATCCTCACCGAAGATTCAGGAATTACTGGCATTGAAACCAAAAATGGCCATCGCTTGGGATGCCAATATCTGATCGTTGCTCCAGGTCGAGAGGGCGCCGACTGGCTGGCTAGAGAGGCTCAACGCTTACACCTTAAATTAGAGAACAACCCCGTTGACGTCGGGATCAGGGTGGAGGTGCCAGCGGCAGTACTGGAGGAGCTAACAAACGTCCTATACGAATCCAAGTTAGAATATTATTCCAAGACCTTTGACGACCGGGTTCGTACCTTCTGTATGTGTCCTTGGGGGGAGGTTACCATGGAGTCCACCGCTGGTAGCGACCCGGTGATGACGGTGAATGGGCACAGCTACGCTGACCGCAGGACCAATAACTCCAACTTTGCTCTACTGGTGAGCACTAATTTTACGGATCCCTTCCACGAGCCCATCGCCTACGGGCGATATTTGGCCCGCCTCGCCAATATCCTTAGCGGGGGGATTATGGTGCAGCGCCTTGGTGATCTTTTGGAGGGACAGCGATCCACCCCCGCCCGAATCCAACGTGGCATCGTGGAACCCACTCTGAAGAGCGCCACCCCTGGCGATCTCAGCTTTGTTCTACCCTACCGCTATCTTCGCGACATCATGGAGATGCTGACAGCCATGGATAAGCTCGCGCCTGGTGTCGCCTCCCGACACACCCTTCTCTACGGAGTGGAGGTCAAGTTTTATTCCTCTCGCCTTCAACTTACCGCCCATTTAGAGAGCCAATTAAAGAATTTATTCGCCGCTGGAGACGGCGCCGGCGTCAGCCGAGGATTGACCCAAGCCGCCGCCTCAGGGGTGGTGATCGCCAGGGAAATCCTGAAGAGGACGGGAGAACTGGCCGACTATAAAGTTAAAGAGAGTTTATCGGCAGAGGTACGATAGAATTGCCCAGCCATGAGCGACTAATAATCCTTGTTAGTCTCACAATAGTCGGCTTAGTTTTAGCTCTAGTCATCAAATCGCCGCCAGAGTGGCTGCTCGTTCCCGTTCTCACTTCCATGGTGTGGATAGGCACCGATGGCGTAATTCGTGCCCACCCAAAATTTCGTCCCCAACCCTTTCCTCAACACCTGACCTTCTGGATTTTACCAACTAGCCTTATTCTAGGAGCCTCCCTCCTGTTGCCTAAAATAGCCACTAGCTATGAGCTATTAGGTGGAGTATTTGCGACCGCCTTGCTCTTGGCAGCCACGGTGATATTACAGTCCCTTACCCTTGAATCAGAGGAAGAGTTCCTTCGGAGAGCCAGATTTGGCCTCCATTTTGCCACCTACCTTATTGCTCTCAGTCTATTCTCCGGTTTGTATTCCATAGACTTAGCTCTAATTCCTTCCATTCTGTGGACGGCTTTGATCAGCTTTTTCTTAACTATAGAACTGCTCCAAGAGCACCACGTCGACATAGTTCGAGCTTGGCTATGTGCCGCTAGCGTAGGTCTAGTTTTAGGAGAAACCCGTTGGGCCCTAAGCTATTGGCCTTTGAGTGGCCTAAATGGCGGAGTCTTCCTGCTCTTGATTTTCTACTTGGCCACGGGGCTCATTCACAGTCACCTGGTGAACCGCCTGACCAAGGGTACTATAATCGAATTCGCCGTGGTTACGGCCCTAGGTTTCGCCTTTCTCCTGGGCCTTCGGCCATGGTGATAGAGACCAAGAGCAAAATCCTTTCCCTACCTCAATTTTTGCCTACCCGAGAAAGATTTAAGGAAAAAGGCAAAACTCTCGTCCTAACCAACGGCTGTTTTGACCTCCTCCACTTAGGCCATATTCGCTATCTGGCACAAGCCAAGGCCCTAGGTGATATCTTAGTGGTGGGCCTCAATAGTGATTCTTCAACCAGAAAAATAAAAGGGCCGGAGCGCCCCATTATCCCCGAGGATGAAAGGGCCCAGCTAGTAGCGGCGTTGGTTTTTGTGGACTATGTCATAATTTTCTCCGAGACCACAGCCCAAGGCTTGGTAACTGCCTTAAAGCCCGAAATATATGTTAAGGGCGGGGATTACTCCAGGGAGGGTAAAGCTTTACCTGAGGCTCCTGAAGTGGCGACCTACGGAGGTCGGGTGGTTATCCTGCCCTATACGGAGGGCCTTTCCTCTAGCACCATCATCCACAAGATACGGGAGCGTTATGGCCCCTTACCCAAGGTAACGGGCTCAGGGAGCTTACCTTAAGGCGGGCCTCCCGTATCGCCAAGCTCGTTCAAACCTCCGATAGCGAAGAGGGCCTATGCAAGTTCGGGCAGAAAGTCTAATCCTTGGTATAGCCCTCTTCTTTTTTCTTGGCTTAGCATTGTACCAGGGACTTCGTACCACAGCAGACCTCATCCGCCCCTACGACGTGGATCTTTACCGGGATATCGCTCAGGCCCAGACTATTCGAGATGGGAACCTTCTGGGTGATCCCTTTTTCCGTGGCGAAACTCTTTGGTACAATCCACTAACGCCGGCGCTGGTGGCAGGTGCATCATGGCTAACGGATTTACCGGTTCCCCTGGTTTATACTCGTCTCGGTGCTTACCTCAATTTGCTCGCTCCCATAAGCTTCTATATCCTGGCAACCTACCTGTTCGACCCTTGGATCGCACTTGCCAGCACCATCGGTTTCCTCTTTATGGTAAACGGCAACGAGCCATCATGGGCCGTCGCTACCTATTCTCCATGGCTCTTTTCCATAAATTTTGTCCAGGCCTTCTTTTATCTCGCCCTTGTAGCCTATGGGAAGGCAATGACTACAAAGAAACAATATTGGTACCTCTTGGTGGGGGTTTCGTTGGGAATTATTTTCCTAGGTCATAGTGCCTCGGCCCTTTTGATCGCAATCATTATTGGTGGCAACACCTTTCAAACTCTGATTAGCGAATCAAAGCACAAAAAAGGTCTCTATGTAACTTCTGAGTTGCTGGGCAACGTTGCCCTTATCCTGATTCCAGCCCTGGCCCTAAGTTTTCCCTTCCTTTACTCCATCGTGGGACAGTATCGCCTCGATATTCAGAATCCTGCCCCCTTTCGATGGACTTATGAAGACCTTTACCTATCTAACCTAGGACCCTTATTTCTAAAAAATATTTCTCTGGTAACAGCCATTGCCATAACTGGTTATGTTGCGGCAATCTATGGGCGTTCCAAGAAGCGGGAAATCCGCTTACTGAATTTCTGGCTTGCAGGATGCGTAATCTTGCTCGCTTATGGCTATATTGTGGAATTTTTGGAGCCTAGAGGGATAAAGCTCCCCTATGTATTACCCCCTCACCATTTTTTCTTCTATCTTAAGGCTTTAGAAGCGATGGCATTCGGCTATGGACTGGCCTTTGTGGCGCGCCAGGGGGTTGGTATTCTAAGACGAGTGGCCGAAAGGATTAAAAGCGAGCCGTTTTCCAGACTCGCAAATACAAACAAAGGAAATCGGCAGGTGGTACTTGGCCTAGCCGTCCTCGCCCTTTTGTTCAGCTACCCCTCCTACGCAGGAAAGGGTGATTTCACCGGGGCTCGCCTTCAGGCCCTGGAAGCGAGCCAGCGCGTTAACGAGGTCGAGGCGGCCAAGTGGATACAGAAGCATACAAAAGACAGCGACGTATTCGCTGGCCATGATCACTTGATACAGTTTGTAGTTGGCGTTGCCGGACGTAAAGCGATGGCTGCTAATCCACTGTACGCCAATCCCTACGTTGACGTAGCAGCGCGTCGCGCTGACCGCGATGTCCTTTTCGCAGCTCTAGTGTCAGATAAGCAAGACGACCTTCAATGCCTTGTCACCAAGTATAATATTAAGTATGTAATTCTATGGGCAGAAGAATCGCTGGCAATGGGTGAAATGGCACAAACCATACTTGATGAAGCGTTTTCCGAGGGTAACATCATAATATACAAACTTAGACTACCTGAGACCAATACAATGTGTTCGTCGGCTGAAACATCCTGAAGCGGTGAACTGTGGGAATAGCTAGGGCTGCCTTCATAATCATGGTGGGCAACGTTCTTAGTCGCCTGCTAGGGGTAGTTCGAGAGCAGGTCATTGCTAGCCTCTTCGGTGCCAGCGCCGCTACCGATGCTTTCGCCGCCGCCTCCAGGGTACCTACTACCCTCTACGATCTCTTAATTGGAGGGATGATTGCCGCCGCTCTGGTCCCAGTCTTTTCCGACTATACTAAACCCAAAGAAGAGGCAGAGCTATGGAGAATAGCCAGCGCAGTCTTAAATCTGGGGTTCCTCGTCTTATCTTTAGTGGTTCTCCTATTAATATTGCTAGCACCACGGCTTATGTGGGTTTTCGCCTACGGCTTCGATGTTGAGACCACGGATTTGGCCATACATTTGGTGCGCTGGATGCTACCTTCGGTTATCTTCATGGGGTTGGCGGGCATCCTTATCGCCCTGCTTTATTCCCGACAAAACTTCACCCTCCCTGCCCTGGCCGGGGCAGCCTACAATGGGGGAATTGTAGTTGGCGCCCTTCTCCTACATACGCCTTGGGGTATAACCAGCTTAGTGGCGGGGGCTCTGGTGGGTGCTTTCCTCCAGGTAGCTCTTCAGCTCCCAGGACTTCGTAGGATGAACTACTCTTTGTGGCTCAACCCCTTTCACCCGGGGCTAAGACGCATTTTAATGCTCTACCTGCCTGTCGCTCTGGGACTAGTAGTATCAGCTGTGGGAGTGGCTATCGATAGCAACCTGGTCTCCAGAACAGGAGAGGGCAATATGGCAGCCATGCGTTTTGCTACTACCCTTATCCAGTTTCCTTTGGGCATAGTGGCCGCCGCATTGAGTTACGCCCTCCTCCCTACCCTATCGCGCTACGCCACAATGACGTTGGCTCCCAATAATATGGGGAAAAACTTAGGACAGGGGTATGTGATGAAGGCGGTAGACCTAGAATCGCCCCTGGGGGATCAGCCCAGTCTCGTGGGTGGGCCAGCCTTAGCCGCTTACAAGAATACCTTAGCCCTAGGGATAAAAATGATGCTCCTAGCCATTCTTCCCGCCACGGTAGGTCTGGTAGTGCTGCGCGTGCCCATCATCCAGCTTCTTTTCCAGCACGGGGTCTTCGACGCCCATGCTACCCAGCGCACAGCTCTAGCCTTCTTAGCCTACGCTCCCGGCCTGCCAGCGGCAGCGGTGGATCAGATCCTCATCTTCTCTTTCTACGCCAGGAAAAACACGTTAACTCCGGTCATAGTAGGAGTTATGGGAGTGTTGGTATATCTGGTGGTGGGGGTATCGTTGTTGAGCCCTCTGGGGATGCCGGGACTGGCCCTAGCCAACTCAGCCCAGTGGATAGCCCACGCCGTGGTGATGTTCTTCCTATTGTATAGAATGGTAGGCGGCCTTGGCGGCTTAGGCTTGGAAGCAGTGGCAACCAAGGCTTTAGGGGCTTCTCTGGCTATGGCCACCGCCCTTTATCTAGCTAGGCCTATTTTGTCCTCCCTACTGGATACAGGAGGCATAGTCCATCTATCGGCCTATGTTGGGCTGGCTATAGGCTGGGGGATTTTGGTCTATGTGTGTGCTATTTTGATCTTGAAAGTCGCCGAGGCGGACACGTTGTGGCAGGTAGTACGACGTAGGCTAGGAAGGGCCAATAACAGATAAGGTACCTTGCCTCAGCAGGACTCTTGTGTTAATATGGCAAGGTCGGGGTGTAGCGCAGCCCGGTAGCGCACCTGAATGGGGTTCAGGTGGTCGGCGGTTCAAATCCGCCCACCCCGACTTCTATTCGCCTCCCTGCCTTATCCCCTATTGGGCACCCTCTAAAAGAGATGCGCCATGGCAGGAATAGGGCTTTTCTAACTTTTGCGTCACCTAAATTATCAAGCTTAGCAAAACAAACAGTACCAAGAGAACCAACCATCCCACTAGGCAGGTAGCTGTAGCCCGGCGCATGGTAAATTCCAGAGCCTGGCGAACAGCTATAATCATGGCCAACAAAGTCCAGAGTAATGCCCCCATCGCGATGAGGGAACCCAAGACAGGAATAAAGACAAAAAATCCGATGACCGCCGGAGAATTAGAAAACCCTATGCCACGCAGCAGTTGGCCGTAGGTGGCCCGCCCCTGGAAAAGAGTAGTTCCAAGCCAATAGATGAGAAAGGACCAAAAAAACCAGCCTACGAGGGAGAATATGGCCCCGTAAATTAGATCCAGAACTAACTGCCCTCCTCTAGCATCGCCCATAATTCTTAGGAGTACACTCCCAATGCCAGCACTAAGGCTGGCTATGAGAACCACCATTATGGCCTGCCGAGTAGCCGTGGGGTCGGCCACCACCTCGTCGTAGAGGGTAATATCTAGACGGGCAGCTCTCACCATCCTATCAACAAGCTGGGATTGTTTTTGAAAAGGTATCATATTACTCCCATTTTCACAAAGTTAAGCCATCCTAACATAAGTTATATCAAGACACAAGAAAGAAGTACAGCGATTGAGGTAATAGCACCACAAGTCAGGAGATTTTAGGCATTTAAACCTATTGACAAATACCCATTAGCCTGTTTATAATTTCTCTGCCATTGACCCACTTTAGGGCGATGAGTTTAAAGTAGCTTATTTTAATAAGAAGTTCGCTTGGATCAGACACGACCGAGACGGCATATAAAGGTAGGAGGTTACGCCTTCTTGGGCAGTTGCCTAAGGAGGCTTTTTGTTTTTCAACGGGAGAAGCTGAGGGTTATATACCAATGATGCAAGTGGGCCATTACACCGATAAAGTGGGCGTCACGGGCTGCACTGTAGTCTTGTGTGAACAAGGAGCCGTAGCCGGCGTCGATGTTCGAGGCTCCGCTCCAGGTACCAGGGAAACAGACCTGTTGCGCCCCATGAACCTAGTGCAAGAAGTTCATGCCATCCTTTTAGCCGGAGGCAGCGCTTTTGGGTTGGGTGCCGCCGATGGGGTAATGCGTTATCTGGAGGAGCGAGGTTACGGCTTCGACGCCGGTATGACTAAAGTGCCCATAGTGCCTGCTGCCATCATTTTTGACCTAGCTATCGGCGATGCCAAAGCCAGGCCAGGACCCGATGCCGGCTATGAGGCCTGCCTCGCCACCACAAACCAAGGTATAGCTGAGGGCAGCATAGGAGCAGGAACAGGGGCCACCATAGGTAAGGCGTTGGGTATGGAGCGCGCCACCAAAGGCGGGCTGGGGATAGCCAGCTTAACGCTGGAGAATAACGTCGTGGTCAGCGCTTTGGTGGTGGTCAATGCCATGGGAGACGTGATAGATCCGGAGACCGGGGCAACCTTGGCCGGCCCCCGGGGGGAAAGTGGCTTCATCAGCACCCTGGAAATTCTCCGAAAAGGCCAAGGACATCGCAACTTACCCCTTCAAAACACAACCTTGGGAGTGGTAACTACCAACGCCTACCTCACCAAAGAACAGGCCAATAAATTGGCTCAAATGGCCCACGATGGCCTGGCTCGAGCCGTTCGGCCCGCCCACACTATGGCCGATGGCGATGTTATTTTTGCGCTATCTTTAGGGAAAGACCCCCAAGTCAAGGTGGATCTGACCACCTTGGGAGCAATGGCGGCTGAGGTAGTGGCTACAGCCATAGTTAGAGGCATCCGTCAAGCAGAATCCCTGGGCGGCATCCCGGCAGTCAAGGACTTGAGCTTAAGGAACTAAGGTAAGAGAAATGGTAAGGGTGGGCTTTATCGGAGCAGGGACGGTGGGCACCGCTCTGGCAGTGAGGCTCAAGGGCTTGGGTTACCCGGTGGTGGCCGTATATAGCCGTACTCGGGCCTCGGCAGAGAACTTAGCATCCCAAGTGGACAGCTGCCAAGTATATGATAGCAGCCAGAAGGTGGCCGATGCCTCCCAGTTAGTCTTCGTTACCACCCCCGATGACTTCATAGAGTGGGCAGTGAAACAGGTTCAATGGCATCCCGACCAGGCGGTAGTGCATTGCAGCGGTGCAGCCTCCACCGATATATTGGAGCATGCCCACCTCCTCGGGGCCCAAGTGGGGGCATTCCACCCCCTTCAGACCTTCGCCAACGTAGCCCAAGCCATAGACAATATCCCAGGCTCCACCTTCGCTCTAGAGGCGGAGAGCCCTCTATTAGAAACCCTTCAGGAGATAGCGCAGGCCTTAGAGGGAAATTGGGTTCGGCTGGGACCAGGGGATAAAGTCCTATATCATGCCGCCGCCGTCATCGCCTGCAACTATGCCGTTACCCTGGTCAAACTGGCCACCGACCTGTGGCAAACCTTTGGCGTCTCTGCGCCGGAGGCCACCCGAGCTTTAATGCCCCTATTGCGTGGAACGGTCAACAACATCGGCAACGTGGGTCTCCCCCATTGCCTCACCGGCCCCATCGCCCGGGGCGACCTGGGCACCATAAAAAAGCACCTGGAGGCCTTACGTGCTAAAGCCCCACAATTGCTTTCCACCTATCGCGAGTTAGGTCTTCAGACTATTCCGGTGGCTCAGGCCAAAGGTAGAATTGACGAAAAAAGAGCGGAAGAGATGCGGTTCCTTCTGGCACCATCGCCGTAGATTGATTCCAAATTAAGGAGGCGGGCATGAGAATAATGTTGAAGGGCAAAATCCACCGGGCTCGGGTTACCGAGGCCAACGTCGACTACGAGGGCAGCATCACCATCGACAAAACTTTGATGGAAGCCGCCGACATCCTGCCCTTCGAGCAGGTTCAAGTCCTAGATGTAGACAACGGTGCCCGCTTTGAGACCTATGCCATAGAAGGTGAACGGAATTCGGGGGTGATCTGCGTCAATGGTGCCGCCGCTCGTTTGGTAAATAAGGGCGACCGAGTAATAATTTTGAGCTATGAAACCGTAACCGAGGTGGAAGCTGGGGTCACTCAACCAAAGCTAGTTTATGTCAACGAAAATAACGCCATGCTCACAGCTAATTTAGCCTAATCGAAGAAACAGGAGGGTTAGCCATGCGCGTTACTACTCTTCAACTTAGGGAAATGAAGCAACGGGGTGAAAAGATCCCCATGCTCACCGCCTACGACTACTCCACAGCTCGCTTGCTTGACCAGGCTGGTGTTCCTCTTATTCTGGTGGGAGATTCCCTGGGCGGCGTGATGCTAGGCTATGAATCTACTATACCCGTAACTATGGATGAGATGATCCATCACTGCAAAGCGGTGACCCGAGGGGCCGAAAATGCCCTGGTCATTGGCGATATGCCCTTCATGACCTCCCACACCGATGTCGGCCAGGCCAAGATCAACGCTGCCC
>JACQTR010000172.1 GCA_016210705.1 Chloroflexota bacterium
GGAGGGATTCGAACCCCCGACCAACGGTTTTGGAGACCGCCGCTCTACCGGGCTGAGCTACACTCCTACTATCGCAGAGACTATAGTATAGCAAAAGCTTGCCCATGGTCAAGGGAATGGTCATGCTAAACTATCCCGATGGGGAAAAATCACTCTCCTCGGTTAAAAGAGGACGTTTTTAAAAACAGTATAAAACTGGGGTTAGAAAGTTCCCGGAACAGGCGTTTCCCCAGGATGAAGGCCCTGCCACTTTTGGAGCAACTGCTCCCTAGTTTCTTGGTGGCGAGTATCGGGGACGCAAGCATCCACGGGGCACACTAGGGCACAACGGGGAGATTCGTAGTTACCCACGCACTCAGTGCACTTATTAGGGTCTATTACGTAGATGGGATCCCCCTCTTTGATGGCGAAGTTCTTGTCGCACTCTGGTTCACAAGCCCCGCAGTTGATGCAATCCTCGGTGATGACGTAAGCCAACTTTTACCTCCTCTTGGCTTTGGTTATAAAAGGTCTTTCCAGGCTCTAAGCACCAAGAGGCATTATAACAGCCCTTTAACTTTTTGTCTAGGATAAACTGAGAAAAACTGATGATTAGTAGCGGGCTCTTTTTCTGCATTGGGACAATAAGAGGTTGACAAAGGTTAGCTCAGTGGCTACACTGAGGATGTAAAGAAATAATGATAGAGGGTGCTAAATTTTCTGCTGTGCTGGGCTCTGTGGTAGTTTTTAAGGAGGCGGAGAACCAGAGCCTGTAATTGGGCACCTGGGCTCTGGGGAGCCAATGGTGAAACCGACCGAGAAGGTCGGTTTTTTGTTTTGGAGAAGGTGGTAGTTACCTGAATGAGGAGGAGTACAAAATCTCACTCGCAGTGATAGCTAGCAACTGTCGTAACTTTTAAGGAGGCGGAGAACCAGAGCTTGTAGCTGGTCACCTGGGCTCTGGGGAGCCAATGGTGAAACCGACCGAAGAAGGTCGGTTTTTGTTTTTAGAGAAGGGGCATTGCTTAGGATGAGGTTAGATATTCCTTAGATGCTAGGCGTTGGCTATGTATCTTCCAGCTCATCTGGCAACCGGTTACGCTATTGGCAAGGGGCTGGGCAAATGGACTGGAATACCCTTTGCCTGGTACTCTCATTATGTTTTAGATACCACATGGAAAACGCTGTATCATGGTCCTATCAGCCCGGCTCAGGGTGCTGTTATGGCGGTGGCGTCGCTGCTCCTAGTGTGGTTTGGGAGGCGCCAATGGCCTTGCGTGCTAGCGGCGGTAGCGGCCGATAGCGACAGAGTGTTGGGTGCCTTGTTGGGTTGGAACTGGACGGGGGCTGGGCCTTTCCACAGCCCAGTTTTCAACAGCCCCATCTTTCAGAACCCTTGGGTTAGCATTGTAGGGCAAACCCTTTTTGCCTTGTTTATTGTGGCTAGATTGGCGGGGGGGCGAGTCAAGGTCACACGGGTGAAGCAGAGCTTCAGACGTTCTTTGGTCAATTTCAGTACCCCCACGATTTATCCCATCCGCCTAGCCATGTCCCGTACTGCCGGCAAGGTGGCTACTTGGTTGCAGGCCTTACACGCCTTCTTTTCTTGAGGAAGCCCTTCTTCGAGCTTCTCTAACCGCACCGATTGTAACGGATGAAAAACGAGAGCTGTTCGTTATTGACGCAAGCGCACTCCCACCTCATCTTCCAAGCGCTTTAGAATCTGCTCCTGGATGTCATAGACCTCTTTTTCAGTGAGAGTACGATCGGAGGACTGGTACACTATGCGCACCGCCAGGGATTTTTGGCTGTCAGGGATAGGTTCGCCTCGGTAGACATCAAAAAGCTCTACTTGGCTTACCAAAGGAAAGTCTTGAATGATCTCTCGCACTCGTTGGTATGGTAGCCTCGCATCCACCACTAAGGCCAGGTCACGGGTGACGCTGGGGAAGCGAAGCAGGGGCCGATACTGGCGAGTGGCGGGCAATGAGGCCAGTAGAACCCCTATGTCCAGTTCGAAAAGGTAAACCGGGCGGGAAGAGATCTGAAAGGCTTCTAAAACCTGGGGATCCACCTCCCCCACCACGCCAGCAGGGGTCCCTTGAACCAAGATTTGGGCCATCTTTCCCCGCTGGAAAAAGGGCTCTTCGCCGGCCTCTAAGGTAAACCCCATTCCCAAACGATAACCTAGGGATTCCAAAATGCCTTTGACATCGAAGAACTCTGTCGTTTCCTCTTTGGACCACCAAGAAGCGGTCTGTCTACTCCCGGAAAGGAGGCCTGCCGCCATCTCGCGCTCCTCGGGGAGGTCTCCTTCGCGGGGCCAATACACTCGGCCCACCTCGAAGATCCTGATACCGTCTTGTTCGTGCCATTCGTTCATGGCCAGGGTGGAAAGAAGGCCCATTCTGAGAGTGGTGCGAAGATACTCCTGGTCGTTGGTTATGGGATTGGCCACACGTATGGGAGTTATCCGCTGCGATGACGTAAAGACATTGTGCAATGCAGCTTGGCTGGTGAGGGAATAGGTGATGATCTCTTGGAGACTGCAATTGGCTAGGATATCGCGTACCTTTTCCTTCAAGGTCCGAAGGTGGTTTTCTTGGGGTGCTGGAAGCGAACCGCTGAGCATAGTGGTGGGCAGGGAATCGTAGCCAATGATGCGGGCGATCTCCTCCACCAAGTCCTCGGCCATTTCCACGTCGGTGCGCCAGTAGGGGACGTTGACCAGGATATCTTGGTCGCCCCCTTTGCGACAGGTAAACCCTAGTCGCTTCAATGTGCCCGTGACCTCGGCTGTGCTTAACTCTAAGCTCAGCAGGCGGCGCACGTGGGCTCTGGTCAGGCGGATGGGGAGGCTTTCTTTTTTGCCCGGATAAACATCAATTATTCCTTGGGCGGCCTTTCCCCCCGCCAGTTCCACCATGAGTTTAGTCGCCCGGCGCAGGGCCAAGGGGGCTAGAGCGGGACTGATACCTTTGTCGAAGCGAAGGGAGGCCTCGGTGCGCATACGCAGGGAGGCGGAGGTGCGCCTTATACTGGCCCTATTGAAGTTGGCCGATTCTATTAAGACAGCAGTGGTGTCCTCACTCACCTCGCTGGCCGCTCCACCCATGACCCCGGCTACGGCTATCGGCTCGCCGGCATCGGTTATGAGGAGCATGCCCTCTTCCAAGGGCCGCTCTACCCCGTCTATGGTGGTGAGGGTTTCTCCCGGTCTGGCTCTTCGCACCACTATCTTCCGCCCCCTGAGCAGAGCAAGATCAAAGGCATGGAGGGGCTGGCCCCACTCCAGCATTACGTAGTTGGTGATGTCCAC
>JACQTR010000018.1 GCA_016210705.1 Chloroflexota bacterium
GAGCTGACCTACACCAACGTCCTCAATATCTTGGACTTGGCGGGCATCCCTGTCCTCGCCTCCCAAAGGGATGATACCCACCCTTTGGTCATAGCCGGAGGCAGCTGTGCCCTTAATCCGGAGCCCATGTCCGACTTCATCGATGCCTTCGTTTTGGGCGAGGGTGAGGAGGTGATTTTGGAGTTGACACAGGCCTTTCAAGCCTGGAAGGCAGGGGGCAAAGGGAGAAAACAAGAGCTTCTACGCCTCCTAGCTCAGATCCCTGGCCTTTATGTACCCTCACTGTATCAAGTTGAATATCATCCTGACGGTCGAGTGGCAGCTATTAAGCCCATCGGCGCGGAAACCATCCCTCAAATCCAGCGGCGGATAGTGGCTCAGCTCTCCCCACCTCCCACTCATCCCGTGGTCCCCTACCTTCAAGTGGTCCACGATCGGGGTATGGTGGAGATTCAACGGGGATGCACCCGAGGTTGTCGCTTCTGTCAAGCGGGAATAATATATCGCCCGGTCAGGGAGCGGCCTTGGCCAGAAGTAATGGAGGCCAGTGAACAACTCCTTAAAAGCTGTGGGTACAATGAGCTATCTGTGGTCTCCCTCACCACTAACGCTTACTCACAGATCAAAGAGCTCACGAACGCCTTGGGAAACCGCTATAGCCAAGAAAATCTGGTATTGTCCCTGCCCAGCCTGCGGATGGACGACTTCTCTGTCAGTTTGGCCGACTCCTTGCACCAGAGCAAGAAAACCAGCCTCACCTTTGCCCCCGAGGCCGGTAGCCAGCGCCTGCGCCAAGCCATCAACAAAGGAGCCACCGAAGACGAGCTCTTAAATGGAGCCACCTGCGCCTTCCAAAAGGGTTGGAGTAGCCTCAAGCTATACTTCATGGTGGGCTTACCCACAGAAACCGAGGAGGACATCCGGGCCATCATTGATTTGGTGGCCAAAATGCGCCAGCTAGGACGAAAATACGCCCCTCAGCGCTGGCGAGTTAAGGTCAATGTCTCCACCTTTGTACCCAAAGCCCACACGCCTTTCCAATGGGTAGCTCAGATAGGTAGAGAAGAGTTAGAGGATAAGTTGGCTATCCTCAGGTCAGGGCTGAAAAAGTTAGGTGCGCCTTTATCCTGGCCTGATCCCTCGGTAAGCCTCCTGGAGGCTGTTCTGGCTCGAGGCGACCGCCGTCTGGGTCGAGCCATTTACCAAGCGTGGCGTTCAGGCTGTGCCTTCGACGCCTGGAGCGAGCATTTCCGGTTCGATAAATGGGCTAGCGCCTTTGAGGCCGCAGGGTTAGACTCCTCTTTCTATGCCCATCGCCAACGGCCCTTGGACGAGGTGCTACCTTGGGATCACATCGATATTGGGGTGAATCCCGCCTTCCTGAAGCGGGAATATCTGCGCGCATCCCGCGGGCAGGAAACCCTCGATTGCCGCTACGCTCCTTGCTCCGTCTGCGGCCTCCAAGCCAGATACGAGGGATGTCAGGAAAAGTACCAGGCTGTAGTAAGCAAAAGTAAGCTAGAAGCAAAGGCGAGATGAAAGAATTCTCTATAGATCAGATTAGTCGTCAAATATACAAGATTGGGTGTCAACTAGTAGATTGTGATGAGGAATGTAGTGGAGTTCAGAAGGATAAGGGAGAAGGAATTTTACCCCGCTGCTTGGTGTTTGAGACCGATAACCGCACTGACGGTAGGGGCTCAGTGATTGTAGGCATCAACCCAGGGCGATCCCGGCCTGTCGAGCGCCAATTCTACATCAAAAACGGCCCAAATTATGAGCAGGTTCTGGCTTTTTGGAATAAGAAAATCTGGAATGATCCATATTATGATAGGCTTCGGAAGCTGGTACACGAGTTAGGTTTTGGTGGCCCGATTCTCTGGACTGAGCTCGTTAAGTGCGAGAACGGGGAGCGTGTTGAGCAGCTTCCGCTTCAAACATTCCGTACCTGTACTAGAGCGCATTTGACCCAAGAATTGGAGTTGATACCTCAAGACTGGCCGCTTATTGCTGTCGGCCGGGAGGCGTACAAAGCTTTAGCTTACCTCTACCCTAGTCGAGTTGTTATTGGCATACCACATGCTAAGGGCTCACACGGCCAGTTCTCGAAGCTTTTTGACAAAGGGCAGCTTCGTGATGAGTTTAAGCTGCCATTTGATAATTGGTGGGATGGAGGAAACGGAAAAGCACGTTGGGCAATTACGAAGGACGGGCACCATGGGTTCCAGTGATTCTCTATGCGGCCACTGGGATACCTCAGTGATAGGGCATTTACATTGGATTGGAGAAAAAAGCAGGAGGCCTCGATGGACAAACAGAATACTACGCAAAATATGGGACGGCGTAATTGGCCAGCTAGACTATGGCTCTTCGCCATCGCGCTAGGTCTCCTAGCTCTATTCATCGCTGAGAATTTTGTCTCTGTTGAGATACGTTTGCTAGTTATTAAAGTTGAAACGCGTTTAGCATGGGGATTGCTCCTGGCCGGCCTTTTAGGTTTTGTAGCGGGTTTAATTGTGCCAAGGCTTAGAAAATAGAGTCATCGCGAAAGAAGGCTCCTAAGGGTAACTTGGCCACGATCTTGCTCCCCTAACAATTCCATAATGGCCAGATTATCGGTGGCTATGCCACTAACCCCGTACTTCACCAATGCATTTACTCGATGCAAATCATTAACTGTCCACACGAAGACTAAAACCCCTTTTTCATGTAGCCAGGTAGCTCTTTCTTCGTTTAAAATCTGGTGTTTGATCGTTACTCCATTTATGAGCATTTGCAAGGCCTCGTCCTTTTGCAACTCTTCAAATCGGCGTGCGCTAGATATGCTTAGCAGACGAATGGCCTGAGGAGCCCGCTCCATCACTAGCTTGAGCACCTGTGGATCTCGTGACGATATGATGACGTCGTGATCCTTCCTCTTATTCAAAAAATCGAACAACATCTCCAAAAACTTGGGTGACGAGTCTTTTAGATCAAGCTTTATCGTATCTACTTCACTCGCAGCATCCCATATCTCCGTCAAAGTAGGCCCTCGAAAAAGAAGGCTACCCAAGAAAGGCACTGGAGAGCGATGAGCGGCGCGAAGCTCTTTGCCCACCAGAATCACGTCCACTTCTATAACATCAGCGCCTGCCTCGATGGCTTCTTTCTCAATAGCCACCAGGTTTCCTGAATTATGGGCTATACCGAAGAGCCCGCCATAATCGTCAAGAAGCTCAGCATCTAGGTCTCTATAAAATTGGATCGGTTTTCCACCGCTGGTATATTCGGCTGCATAGTGGTCAAAAGTTACAAAGGTCACTATGGCCATAATACTAGCCAATATTATGATTACAGGGGCTATTATTGTAGCTATTTTCAGACCGGAGACAAAAAGTTTCATTTCATACCAAACCACTAGCTCTTATGTACTAATACTTAATAATACATTGATGACGCTGCCTAAAGCAATGGCAACAGAATATTTAGTATTTGCCCACCCCATCGCTATTATGTTATATTCAATAGGATGAAGAGGTCAGCTTAGCTTGTATCAGGAGGTAGGATTGGTAGACGAGCTCAAGGTCTTCACCGGTAACGCCCACCCCGTCTTGGCCGAGGCTATTTGCGGCTACCTGAAGATTCCTTTGGGACAGTTAGACGTCTTCCAGTTCAGCAACGAAAATATTTTTGTCCGTATCTTGGAGAATGTGCGCCAGCGGGATGTCTTCGTTGTTCAGACTGGCTCCTCTCCCGTGAACCAAAACCTTATGGAACTATTGATAATGATCGATGCTATGAAACGGGCCTCGGCCGCCCGCATTACGGCAGTGATTCCATATTATCCTTACTCTCGCACCGACAAGAAGGACCAGCCTCGCGTGCCCATAACCGCCCGACTGGTGGCTGACCTCCTTACCGTGGCTGGTGCCAACCGGGTGTTGACGGTGGACCTACACGCTGGCCAAATCCAGGGCTTCTTCAACATCCCTGTAGATGAGCTTTCGGCCATCTACCTCCTTAGCGACTATTTTCGAAAGAAGGCCTTGCCCAATCTGGTGGTGGTGGCTGCCGACCCTGGCACCGCTAAACGGGCCCGCAATTTCGCCGATCGCCTACACGCACCCCTGGCCATCATAGAGAAACGACGCATAGGCAACACCCAAAAAACAGAGGCTTACAACGTCATCGGAGATGTGAGAGATATGTCAGCCCTCATCGTCGATGATGAGATCGATACCGGAAGCACCATAGTTGAAGCTGTTAGCGCTTTGAAAAAGGCGGGAGCCATCGAGGTTTATGCCTGTTGTACCCACCCTGTTTTCTCTGATCCCGCCATCCAAAGGCTCGCCGCCAGCCCCTTAAAAGAGGTGGTAGTCACCGATACTATCCCCCTCTCTGAAAAGAAACGCCTGGACAAGATCACCGTACTCTCTCTTTCTCCCTTGTTAGGTGAGGCTATTCATCGCATTCATACCGGTTCTTCGGTGGGGGAACTCTTCCCTAATGGTGGATAAAGGTTATGTTTAAGTGGTTAGGTAACATAATTACTGACTCTAACGAGAAAGAGATCCAGCACCTGTCACCCACGGTGCAGGAGATCAATGACTTGGAGCCAGAATTTGAGCCTTTAACTGATGCTGAGCTTCGGGCCAAGACCGATGAACTTAAAGAGCGCTTGGCACAGGAAGAATCCCCGGATGACCTTTTGCCCGAGGCATTTGCTCTGGTTAGGGAGGCCGCCAAAAGAACCCTGGGGCAACGTCACTTCGATGTTCAACTAATGGGAGGCATTGTCCTCCACCAGGGCAAGATCGCCGAGATGAA
>JACQTR010000184.1 GCA_016210705.1 Chloroflexota bacterium
TCTCCATCCAGTACCACTCCGAGGCCTCCCCTGGCCCCTGGGACAACATCTACCTCTTCGAGCGGTTTCTGGATATGGTGAATAAGGAAAAATCTGAATGAAAGTTCCCAAATTGCCTTTTCCTTTGCTCAAAAGGATAGAAACGAGCCTTATTACGATTTTTCAATCGTTATATACACACAAAGATTTGAAGCATTTTTTGGAGAAACATGTTCCTAAGGAAATCCTGAGCCGTTACTATGAGCCAGAGCAATCCACTCCATCAAAAATGAGATACCGTGGAGTAACTCTGATTGAAGGGATAGACTACTATAAAAAAGGGGCATCGAAGAAAACTATAATTGAGAGTGTCGCTAGAGAATTAAATGACAGAGGCTTAATCGGAGTGCTACTGGGTATGGTAGATGAACTCCTCGCTAACCAGGATGTTGCAGCAGGCACAAATTTGGCCGATGCACTACAGGACTTACGAGATATTAGACAGCAGATTCAACTTAACGAGCGGGTGCCCGTTGAGTCGAAAGGTGTCAGGGTGGAACAGGTGGAGCCGAGCAAAAGAAGACAAGATGAAATTGAGAAATTGCGAAAGGAATATTTGGAGCTACTTGGCGAACCCGATCGCCAAAAGCGGGGGTACTTGTTTCAGGACTTCCTTTCTCGCCTATGGGCGGTTCATGGATTAAAGCTTACCCAGCCCTTCAGAATTAAAGGAGAAGAAATAGATGGAGCCTTTAATTTTGAAAGTAGATACTTTCTTGTTGCAGCTCGCTGGAGGGAAGAGCCAACCAATGCCAGTGCTGTTTACGAGCTTAAAGGAAAAGTAGAGGGCAAACTGGTTGGAACTTTGGGCCTGTTTGTTTCAGTTAATGATTTCACAGATGACACGGCCGAGGCTACTACTAAAGGCAAAGAGATCAATACTATCTTGATGGATGGCGAAGACATTTGGTTTGTTTTAGAAAAATGGGTTGATTTGCCAACTTTATTGAGAGGAAAACTTAGGTACGCCTCCGAAAGGGGCCAGGCATTTTTGAGAGCCAAAGAGTTACTGGGTTAGGACTAATCTTCCCCTGTGGCGTGAACCTGCCATCTACTTTAGGCCAGCTTCAGCCCGGAGGCGAGGAGGACCACGGCCAGGAGGGGGCAACCTTGAGATAGAGCCCATGACTACCTATGGGGGGGAATAAACGAACCTAAGCTACTATTTGGATGTTTAAGAGGATGAGGAGCCCCCCAATTAGAAAGCCCAAAGCCCTAGGAGAGACCCGGTGGCAGACATAAGCGGCCAGGGGTGCCGCTAGGGTGCCCCCCAAAGCCAGCGCTAGCACCAGCCCCACGGGGAATTCGGAAAAGCCCCGACGCCCTATGATGGTGACGGCCACAGTAGTGGCCACGAAAAACTCTGCCAGGTTAACTGTTCCCACAGCATGACGGGGATGCCCCTTTTCCATTAGCATTACGCCGGAGGTGGCCATAGGGCCATAGGCACCGCTCACCCCGTTGACGAAGGCCGCCAGAAACCCCAAGGCTCCCAACTTACCTACAGAATTGTTCCTGGTCACTCTCTCCCAACGTGCTTTTTGGTTGGCGCAATCGCCCTGTTGTTCCTCTGGGGCTGAGGAATTGAAGGGAACCCTCCAACGCAAAGAACGCCACACAATCAATATACCCATACCTAGCAAGGTGAGGCTAACCCAGGGTCGGACTGTATCGGGGGGCAAAGAGGTGAGAAGGTAGGCACCCAGCCCTCCCCCCACAATGCCACTGACTATCAAAGGCAAAAGCCACTCCCGGCGCACGTTGCCAAAGCGCCAGTGAGAGATGCCCGAAGATAGGCCGGTAAAGATCTTGGCCGTGTTGACCACCGCTACTGCTATCGGGGGAGCAATCCCAGCGCCTACCATTAGACTGGCCGAGAAAACCCCAAAACCCATCCCCAAAGCCCCATCCACTATCTGAGCCAGGGCCCCTATGCCGCCAACTAGGACAAAAACCAGTGCCGCTACCATAGCTTAGCCTTAAGTGATGTCCGGACAAATAAAGTCAAGGATGTCAATATATCGTAGTCCATGTCAAATACTATAAGAGGGTTGCCTGCTTTTCATGCCCTCCACCAGGATTTGAGCCACCTCGGGGCGGGTGAACTCGGGAGGAGGCTCCTCCCCTTGTTGGAGCATAGCTCGAACCTTGGTGCCACTTAAGATAATCCGATCGTCGGCCTCATGGGGGCAGGTCTTGGGCGAGGCCATATTGCCACAGCGACGGCAGTAGAAGGCGTGTTCAAAGAATAAGGGCACCACCCCCAACTCCTCCTCTTCGAACTCATCGAAGACATAGTGGGCATCGTAGGTGCCATAATAATTGCCCACCCCAGCGTGGTCGCGCCCTACAATAAAGTGAGAGCAACCATAGTTTTTTCTCACCAAAGCGTGGAGGATAGCCTCCCTGGGGCCAGCGTACCGCATGGCGGCGGGCATAACGGCCATCACCACCCGATCCCGAGGATAATAATTCTCCACCAAAACCTCGTAGCATTTCATCCTAAGCCAGGCTGGAATATCGTCATCTTTGGTTTCTCCCACCAGGGGGTGGATAAAGAGGCCATCCACTATTTCCAAAGCGCACTTCTGGATGTATTCATGGGCACGGTGGATGGGGTTTCGGGTTTGGAATCCCACCACCCTCTTCCAACCCCGCTCAGCGAAGATTCTACGGGTCTCGACAGGATTGAGGCGATAGGCAAGGAAATCATGGCGGGGTATCTCCAAAACGCTGACCTTTCCCCCCAAGAGACCCTCACCCTGGTTATACAAGGTCACCACCCCCGGATGCTCTTCGTCAGTGGTACGATATACCTGCTCCGCCTCCCACTCCTTGTCGTAGTCATACTTCTCCTCCAAATGGAGGATGGCCAGCACCTTATCGGCTATGTCCACCAGGGCTACATCCTCCCCCTCCTTTAGCCACCTCGCCTCTTCGGCCTCAGCAGAAAGGGTTATTGGGATAGTCCAAGGAAGGCCATTTGCCAGATGCATATGGTTGACCACACTTTGATAGTCAACGTGCCCCATGAAGCCCTCCAGAGGACTAAAGGCCCCTATCGCTATCATCTCCAAGTCGCAAACCGCCCGCGGCGTCAGTCGCACCTTTTTCAGGCTTAGGGCTCGTTCTTGGAGAACGCCCTGAACCTCGGCGGGCACCAAGCGGCTGACCAATTTACCTCCGTGAGGAACAACTACCCCTTTCAAAGTAGTTCCTCCAGGACTATTGATGCAAACCGCATTCTGTCTTTTGGAAACCAGACCATCGTCCCGCGCGAGGGTCCTCGCCTGACTTCACCACCTTGGTGCAAGGCTGGCAGCCAATGCTAGGGTAGCCATTATCATGAAGAACGTTATAGGGCACCTGATTTTCCCCTATGTAATCCCAAACTTGGGAAGAGGTCCAGCCGGCCAAAGGGCTAACTTTAACTAAATTAAACTTTTGGTCCCACTCTACTATACCAGCGTTGGCCCGTGTGGGAGCCTGGTCACGACGAATACCAGTTATCCAGGCCTGAAGTCCGCTCAGGGCGCGAGTAAGGGGCTCTACCTTCCGTATTTTGCAGCATAGGTCGGGGTCCCGAAGGTAAAGCTCGCTGCCATGTTCGGCATCCTGTTCCTCAAGGGTGATAGCGGCTTTAAAGGGCTGGAAATTGATACCGTACTTGGCAATGAGCCGGTCCCTGGTTTCATAGGTCTCGGGAAAATGGAAATCGGTGTCCAAGTAAAAGATGCGGGCATCAGGACTGATCTTATAAATCATATCCACCAGGGCCACGTCCTCGGCCCCGAAGCTACAGGCCAGGGCGATTTGAGGATGAAATTCCTTCAATGCCCACCCTAACACCTCCGAAGGCGACTTGCTCTCAAAGGAGTCGCTTAACTCCCTAAGCTTATCTGCACTCATCAAGTCCACCATTTTTTAACCTCCCTTTTTAATCAGTAGTTTGAATTGTTCCCCCAACCTTTCCACAGCAATAATGGTGTGTCCTTCGTCTTTGGCACTACGAGGAACGTTGCGGATAGGTTCCCCTTTGTCCAAGATCACCTCCAATATCTCTCCCGTCTCCATCTCCTCTAGGGTTAGCTTAGTCCTAGCCCAGTTAATGGGACACAGAACGCCAGTAAGATTCAAAGATTGGGCAACGGAATCCTGGCTCAAGGCTTTACCTCCCCCACTATACCTTCATGTTCTCCCACCCGCGATTTGGGCTCGTAATCCCTACCGATGGCGGGGTAAACTACCTTTTCTTTGAAATGTTGCAAGCCGAGGCGGTTTAGGGTATGAGCCAACCTTTCTCCATCCTGGCCTTCTTCAACAAAGTAACGGATGGTGCGATCGGTTAGCTCGGCGGCTTTGGTGGTGGGTACGAATTCCGCCACCTTAGCCCCATACATGGGATGCTTGCCAAACTTCCCTCCCACAAAGAAAGCTAGGCCACTCCTGCCCACAGTGAGTGCCTCGGTAGGACAGATTCGGAGACAATCGCCGCAATGGATGCAGACCGACTCATAAAAAGCAGGGTTATTATCTTTATCCATTACCCAGGCCTTTTCGATGCAAACCTCGGCACAAAGGCCACATTGGATGCATTCGTCCAAATCCAACTTGGGCTCGGCCAGCCCCATAAACCCCACATCATTGTATTGGGGCTTGGCGCAGCCAATAGGGCAACCCGTCACCGATATTTTGAACTTATGTGGAAGGCCGATCACCGGCTTGAAAAAGCCTTGCTCCAGCTCCGAGCCCAAGGCATCCACATCCAGGAGGGAGTAGGGGCAGGCATTGCCCATACAAACGAAAATGGGGCGCACGGTGCGCCCACACCCCGCTAGAACCAGACCTAAAGCCTCGGTCTCCTCCCTGACCTTCTCCAAATCTTGGAAGTGAACAAAGGGTATTTCCAAGTCCTTCCTTACTGTAAGACGTAGGTAACCCCTCCCGTACTTTTTTGCGATGGCCGACAATTGTACCAGCGTATCAGCCTCGATTTTGCCTAGAGAAACCCTCACCCTGGGTGCATACATATCCTTTTGGCGAAGCTTAATGAAGCCCAGGGTTTTTTGATCCCTGATACGTTTGGTGGTAGGTTGGAGTGATTGGGTGGGGTCGAGA
>JACQTR010000171.1 GCA_016210705.1 Chloroflexota bacterium
CCTTCCTGGTGGGTGCCTTTTGCTCAGGCATATCTGGTTTCATCGGCATGTACATCTCGGTGAAATCTAATATGCGAACTGCCAGCGCCGCTCAGCGCAGCCTGAGGGAGGCTGTAGCCGTAGCCTTAAGAGGGGGGGCCGTTTCTGGATTTCTCATCGTATCCCTTAGTCTTTTGGGAGTCACTGCAATCTATTACATATATGGGGGTGGTAATAATCCCGGGCAAGCCCCCTTTCTAATCGTTGGCTTTGGTTTTGGTGCCAGCTTCGTTGCCCTCTTCGCTCAATTAGGGGGTGGTATCTTTACCAAGGCCGCCGATATGGGGGCCGATCTTGTGGGCAAGGTGGAGGCAGGCATACCTGAGGATGATCCTCGCAATGCGGCCGTTATAGCTGACTTGGTAGGGGACAATGTGGGCGATTGCGCTGGCCGTGGCGCCGATCTGTTTGAGTCGACGGCGGCAGAGAATATTGGGGCTATGATCTTGGGAGTAGCGATCTACGCCATCACTGGAAACCGGGCTTGGATTCTTTTTCCTTTGGTGGTCTGTGCCCTGGGTCTGATAGCTAGTATGGTGGGGATCGGGGTGGTGCGTGCCAGAGAGGATGAGGATCCCATGCGCGCTCTCAATCGAGGGTTTTATGTAGCCTCCCTACTGGCGGCAGGGGGAATGCTCTTGGCCACCTGGCAGATGTTGGATAACCTCTGGTTTTTGGCCGCGGGCCTGGTGGGCATAGCTAATAGCATCGCCTTTGTCTACATCGCTCAGTACTACACCGGAGTCCGATGGCGGCCGGTGCGAGAGATAGCCCGCGCTTCGATGACCGGGCCAGCCACAAATATTGTGGCTGGCACCGCCGTCGGCTACGAATGCACCTTTGTAACTGCCATAACCATATCCGCGGCTCTCCTCAGCGCCTATTGGTTTGGTCAGCAGAGCGGCTTGGTTCACGGCGGCATCTATGGCACGGCGGTAGCTACCACGGGTATGCTCATGACTTGCGCCTATATCCTGGCTATGGATACCTTTGGCCCGATTACGGATAACGCTGGAGGTATTACCGAAATGGCCGGGGCTTCAGCAGCGGCACGCAATATAACCGATCGTCTTGATGCTGTGGGCAACACCACCAAGGCCCTGACCAAAGGCTATGCCATGGGTTCTGCCGCTTTGGCTGCCTTCCTCCTGTTCAGTGCTTATTTGGATAAGGTGGCTGAGACCACTGGCAGAGCCTTCGATGTGGTAAACATCGCCCAGGTGAAGGTCTTTGTGGCGGCACTTTTGGCAGTAATGTTGGTCTTCTTCTTCAGTTCTTTGGCCATACGCGCCGTGGGCCGAACGGCGGGAAGGATCATCGAGGAGGTGCGGCGTCAGTTTAGAGCTGACCCGGGAATCATGGCCGGGACATCCCGCCCCGATTTTGCCCGCTGTGTTGACATCACCACACGGGCGGCGTTGCGATCTATGGTGGCCCCAGGCCTTCTGGTGGTAGGGACGCCTATAGTGGTAGGGGTGCTGTTTAAGGCCGAGGCGGTGGCTGCCCTCCTGATGGTGGGCACCATCGCGGGTATCATGGTGGCCACCTTTATGAATAACGGTGGCGGGGCCTGGGATAATGCCAAAAAACTCATAGAAGCCGGAGAATTGAAAGACGAGAACGGCGAGGTTATCGGCAAAGGTACCGCGGTCCACGCTGCCGCTGTGGTAGGGGATACTGTGGGCGATCCCTTTAAAGATACTGCCGGGCCTTCCTTGCACGTTTTGGTTAAACTACTCGCCACCACCACCCTAGTCCTGGCTCCGATATTCATATAGCGAGGACGTTGGTTAGCAGATATTGGGCCGTCGTGTTGTATGGAGAATAAACCAGGGGCTAAGAACGAGGCACTGGCTAGCCGTTCTTATTGTGGGTTTGGTATTCATATATACTGCCTATCCCATTTGGGGTGGGGTCTCTGCCTCGGCAAGCCCCAATCAACGCTTCGGCCTGGCTTTTGTAAACGGTATGGGCTATTCTGTCTCTGAGCTGCGCTACCAGCAAGCGGTGGATAGCGGGGCTACTTGGACTCGTTGGCCCCTCTATTGGAGCGAAGTGGAGACATGTAATGGGTGCTTGGACGATTCAGCTTACGCCGCCGCCGATGATGTGGTCAACCGGGATGTAGCCCATGGTCTTAACATAAACGCCATTTTGTTAGGCACCCCAAGCTGGACGGGCCCCTCCGGCTCGATGGAGATACCCCCACCTCGAGTGGGGATCCGGAATATTATTCTTCCTAGCGGAGAAATTTCGGCACAAATAGGAGGCAGTAGCGCCTCTTCACCTCCACCTAATCTATACACCCCTGTTTTTATTGATGGCACCATCAACCCCAATAATTACTGGGCTCGCTTCGTATATACCACCGTTTCCCGTTACAAGGATCGGGTCAAGGTGTGGGAAATGTGGAACGAGCCCGATCTCAAAGATGGGTCGGGACAGGGGGTCTTCTGGACCGGAAGCCGCGAGGACTACTACCGTCTCCTCCAGGTGGGTTATCTGGCGGCCAGAGCCGCCGATCCCTCGGCCACGGTGCTTTTTGCTGGGCTGGCCTATTGGACGGATACCGACTTCTTTCCTTACGTCCTCAATCTTATGAAGAACGATGGATCCGCATCGGCGAACCAATACTACTTTAACGTCCTGCCTCTACATTTTTACAGCGACCCTCATAATCTTTACGATAAACCCCTGTGGTTTCGTTCCCAAATGGTGAGTTACTTGGGCTCCGCTAAGCCCGTCTGGGTTAACGAGACCAACATCCCAGTGTGTGACGATACCCAGGTCGGGGATCCCTTTTGTCCCAGCCCCTGGCGGGGTACCATGGAGGAACAAGCGGCCTATATCATTCAGGCCTATGCCTTGGCCCTGGCCGCTGGAGTGGAGCGTGTCTTTATCTTCCAGCATTACGACGATAATGTAGGCTATCGGGAGTACTTTGGGCTGGTGCGCAACAACACCAACCCTCGTCCTGCCTATACCTCCTATCAAGTGGCCGCACAATATTTCCTTAACCCCACTTCAGCAGTTCGAGGTCTCCAGGGAAATGTGGAAACGGTGACCATCCTCTATGGCTCGTCGCCTCGGAGGGTAACGGTTATGTGGAACAACTCCACTAGCCCTGCTCAGGCTCAAATCGCTGCCGTCACTCCCACAGCTATCCTGGTCAACAAGTACGGTGCCCAGCAGAGCACAACTCCCCAGGGTGGCTTCTACCAAGTCCCGTTGCCAGCGGCTACCAACCCTGAGGTAGGGGTAGGGGGGGACCCCTATCTTTTGGTGGAGACCATTGACTTCGGCTACAAAATACACTTGCCCAGGATTTTGAAGGGTGCATCGGATTAAAGGTCGTTGGGGGGGAATAGCTTGTAGCCTATTGTTAGGGGTGGTTTTACTGGCTGTACCATTGACCCAGGCCTGCAGCAAAGAGGGCCCCGGAGCGGTGGTTATAGCCCCCCCTTGGAACGGTGGTTTTGGCTATGGCATGAACGTCCATGTGACCCAAGACAACATTCCTCAAGTAATGGCTGCCGTAAGGGGGGCAGGCTTTAACTGGGCGAAGCAGCAAATCCCGTGGCGGGACTGGGAGCCAGCCCCAGGGCAATACCATTGGGATCTCCTTGATCAGATGGTGGATGGTGCCGTGGGAAACGAAGTTAACCTTCTCTTCAGCGTGGTGAAGGCTCCTGATTGGGCGCGGCCGAAGGGAACGGATCTGAGCGTGGATGGCCCCCCTGCCGATTTCCAGGTCTTCGGCAGGTCATTAGCCGCTTTGGTTCAGCGCTATAAAGGCAAGGTCAAAGCCTATGAGATCTGGAATGAGCAAAACCTGTGGTATGAGTGGGGAGGGCGGGGAAAGCGCCTTAGCGCCCAAGAGTATGTGAGGCTCCTTAGGATTGCCTATCAAAGTATCAAAGGAGTCGACCCCCAGGCCATTGTGCTCTCTGGAGGCCTTACCCCAACGGGGGTTAATGATGGTGACATCGCCGTCGACGACGTAGCTTATCTGGAACAGATGTATAAAGCTGGCTTCGCCTCCTACGTCGATGCGGTGGGCGCTCATGCTGGCGGCTATAATAACCCCCCAGATGATGATCCTGACCACAAAAGCGTTACCTCCACCACTTACAAGGGCCATTGGAGCTTTTACTTTCGCCGCCTGGAGCAACTCCATGACGTGATGCTACGGTACGGCGATGATAGAAAGCTGTGGGTCACCGAGTTTGGCTGGAGTACCAATAACGCCGACCCCAATTACGCCTATGGGGCCGACAACAGCGACGAGGATCAGGCTCGATACCTGGTGCGTGCCTTTCAACTGGGAAAGGAGTGGGGTTGGGTGGGGGTAATGTTCGTGTGGAACCTAAACTTTCAGAGCGTAGTGCCTGCAACCGATGAGAAGTATCCCTTCGGCATTCTTGGCCCGGATTGGAAGCCACGCCCGGCGTATAAAGCCCTGCAACGAATGCCTAAATAATATTCTGTAAGAAGGGGTTCCACTGTCGTTCTTGGCCGATGGTGGTCTCCGGGCCGTGGCCGGGGAGAACCAGGGTGTCATCGCTGAGGACCATGAGCTTGCTCTGGATATTTTCTACCAATAACGCACCGTCGCCGCCAGGCATATCGTAGCGCCCGATACTAGACTGAAACAACGTATCCCCTGTAAAGATCAGTCCATCTCCCAAAAGACAAATTCCCCCTGGCGTGTGCCCCGGCGTATGAATGACCGTGAAATGGAGGTCGCCAATATTAATGGCGTCCCCCTCCGCCAATCGCAGATCGGGTGTAGGCGGCGATGGCCAAGAACTGCTGAACATGGATCCCCGGCGCGAATGTCCTGTCATGATTTCGATGTCGTCGGCGTGCATGGCGAATATGGCCCCCGTGGCCTCCTTTATTGGGCCCACAGCACCAACGTGATCGATGTGGCCGTGCGTGGCCACGATGGTCTTTATGGTTAGGCCCAATTTCGTAACCTCCTGTATAATGGCTTCTGCCTCAGCACCGGGATCAATTATTAGCCCCTCTTTAGTGGCACGAGAACCCACAATGTAGCAGTTTGAGGCAAAAGGCCCCACCACCAGGGCTCCAACGACCATCTTCTCCTCAAAATCGGGTATCGCCATTCGTGTGCCTTCCCTAGCTGGGCAGATTCCTCCGCCGGAAGTAGATCATATAGGCTATCACCGCCAGATTGGGCTCCTCTTTCCACCCGCAGCAGGTCTCAATGCGGCTAGCTATCTGATATTGGTCTTCACCGGCTCTCATTCCCTCTAAGACGATTTCGCTATAAAGCTTAGTCGTCTCCACTACCGAGTGCAGCGACCGCTCTACATCCCTGTTTGCCGTTCCGTGGGAATAGAAGAGTATAGAAGGGTGAAGGTTGCTCAGGTCTTCGATGGTTTTAAGGAATTGCTCCATATCGAAGCTGGGGGGTGCCACCCCAGGCTTGACTACGCTGCCATCTGATGAGGGCACTCCCAAGGCCTCGCCACAAAAGAGGCCTCGGGTGAGGCTGTCCCAAATGGCAATGTGGTGGGGGGCGTGGCCGGGGGAGTGAATCAGCCTCAATTCCCTGCGGCCCAATTTTATGGTTTCTTCCCCCTCTATTACCATAGCCTGGTTTTGAGGGACTGGGAGTATAGGGCCATATATGCTTTCGAAGGCGTCGCCAAAGCTGCGCTTAGTACTAGCGATGAGGCGGGATGGCTCCAACATGTGGGGCGCTCCCTCCTTGTGGAGGACGACCTGGGCCTTGGGTAAGCGCTGAGCCCAATAGCCTAGCCCTCCAGCGTGGTCTAGGTGGATGTGTGTGGGTATGATGAAGGATATCTTCCCAGGATCGTAGCCTAGGCGGCGTATGCCCTCCCATGTGCTCTCGGCAACCGCTGTTGGCCCTGTCTCGATCAAGGCTATCTTTTCATCCACCACCAAATATATCGTCGTGGTGGAGGGCAGATTTATTACATCGGCCTTTAGAGGCGCGCTTATTTGATAGACTTCCTCGGCTACTTTTGCAGTGGAAACCACTGGCGTCTCCTAGGTAAGGGTCTCATTATTCTACTACCCGTGAGGCTACCCTGGCAATAAGAGGGTAGCTTAGACCTTGACCTGTGGGGCCGAAGGTGCTACATTTCAAGAATATTTTCTTCCTTGCGAAGGCTGGGTGAATGATGGAAGTTCCAAGCTCAGTTAGCATGGATAAAATTGTCTCCCTGTGCAAGCGCCGCGGCCTCATTTTTCCCAGTAGCGAGATCTACGGCGGGCTTGGCTCGACCTATGATTATGGCCCCCTGGGGGTTGAACTCAAAAGCAACGTCAAGCGGGCCTGGTGGAAGGCTATGGTACAGGAACGGGACGATATGGTGGGTCTGGACGCCAGCACCCTGATGCATCCACAGACCTGGGTGGCCAGCGGCCATGTCAACGGCTTTTCCGATCCCTTGGTGGAGTGCAAGAACTGCCACCGGCGCTGGCGGGCCGACGAATTGGTGGCGCGAGTCCACGAGCCGGAGAGCGTCCACGGCCATATGGTTAGTACCACAGGCTATCGCTGCCCCGAGTGTGGCGGTGAACTCACCGAATCTCGCACGTTCAACCTCATGTTTAAGACCTTCGTAGGCCCGGTGGAGGATGAAGCATCGGTGGTCTATCTTCGTCCGGAAACGGCTCAAGGCATCTTCGTCAACTTCCA
>JACQTR010000175.1 GCA_016210705.1 Chloroflexota bacterium
CACCAGGACGGTGTTGAAAAAAGCTATTACATCAGGTGTTGTCTAAAAGGTAATGTGGCCTCTCAGCTTTTGGACTTGGACGCCCGGCTCATTCCAGAAAGCGAAGATAGCTTTCGCGCTAACAGGGAGCTACTACTTAGCAACAAGACATTCCAGAGGATGAGCCAAGATGCAAAGAATGGCCGAGAGTTCAATGATATCATCGTCGAATACAACACCAGCTACTCTCCACAAAAGCCGCTAAAGGTATGGGGTGGACAACATCGCTCTAAAGCCATACAGACCGCTCTAACAAAAGAAGAAGCAACAAGATACCACGGGTTTCGTGTGTACTTCTGCCTCTCGAAAGAACAGCGTAGCGCACTTGCACTCATTTCAAATACCAACATAAACGTCTCGAATGACCTGTTCGACCGTCAGTTAGAGGAGACATTAATTGGTCCCCACCTGAGAAAATGGTGCGAACGGGTAGGTCTCCTCAGTTCAAACGAAGACTTCCCAGATGCTGGGTCTCGTGCAGAAAGAATTACTACCCAGGCGGGGCGTACATTCATCGTGAACTTCTTTCGCGGCAAAGAAAGGGGCTCACAGCTTGTTGCCGATCAGCTCGATAAGAATTTCTATGAGCCATATCTCTGCCAGTCCGGTGTTCTAGATGAGGAGTATGCCACTCTAGTGAAGTCTCAAAATGGGAACCTCTGGAACGACCAAGGGCTGGAGCACGCTAGTAAGGCATTTGCACAGCTAAATAAGATTCAAGCTGAGGCAATAAGGAAGAGCAAAAACAACAGAAAAGGCTTTCGTACGAAAGCACTCACACTCTCTGTACTCCCTGCTTGGGCCTATGTAGCTGGCCTACTCCAATCGCATCCTGGCAGGCTAAAAAATCACCTTGCTATTCCAAAGCCTCCTAAGGGAGCGCCAGACCCGTTAAACGCTGAAGAAATGTCGCGTTTCAAGCACGATGAAGATAGCCCAACCTATCGTGGTTTAGGGACTAGGTCTTCCGTTAAAGACCGCCAACGAATGGCCCAAGTTTTCCTGGCACGTAGTTTGGAGCCCGGGGCCATCTTCGACAAGAAGCTACTTGATAAGGCGGTGAGCACGCTGGTTGGGCTAAAAGCTCTTAGCAAGGGATATACCTCATAGGCATGTCGTACCAGGAACTCCTATTAAATGCAGAATGGTTCTGCGGTCAAGCTGAGGCTGCCACGCATGGTGTCAGGGCTCAAACACGGTTCTCAACTGCCTCTATTCTGTTCTCCTTCATAGCTATTGAGTCCTTCATTAATAACATGATGTCAGATTTTGCCTCACTACCTCACGAAACGTTTACAGTATATGAACAGGGCTTCTTGGCAGAGAAGGCTGTTGAGTTTGCTGAGTCGGGCGCAGATGCTGGAAAGTTTCGGGTTTCCAATAGGGAGCGGTATTGGGGCCTAGATTCGAAAATCATGTTCCTCATAGCACGCTTCAGCCGTGACACGGTTGACAAGGGTTCTACTTTATGGCAGAGGTTTGAAAATGCAAAAGAAGTCAGGGATCTCCTGACTCATCCCCGAAAAGACACTGCCGGTGAGCCATCGCCTTCTGACGCACATGACACCCTAATAATGGCCAAAGATATTATTCAATTAGTTTCACAGAGGGTTTGGGGCAAAAGCGTACAGTTTTAACATAGCTTACGTCGTCCGTGAGCCGCGCGGCTTTTGGACTAGAAGTGTATATGCTGTCTTTCTCGGGCTGAAACTTAGTGCCAATCCTGCCTTGCCCATATTATGGGTAGGCTGTATCGCTGGCTCCTTTTCTCATCCTTAAAACTTGTTGGCCTACCTTTTCCGCCTCCGTTGGCTTAGCCAATTCAGAAGCTCAGAAAGGGGCAAAGCATTGAGGACGTCTTTCTTCTCCACCCAGCCACGGCGGGCAGTGGCTACGCCGTAACGCATAAAGTTAAGATGAGAGGAGTCGTGAGCATCGGTGCTGATGGTTAACTTTATTCCCAATTCTTTGGCTCGGCGCGCGGCGTGATCATCCAGATCAAGACGGTCGGGCATGGCGTTGATCTCTAGCGCTGTACCTGTGACCGCCGCCAGTTGGAAGGCCATCTCCAAATCTACTGCATAGGGGTCGCGGGCGCCGATGATCCGACCCTGAGGGTGATTGATGACATCTACGGTAGGATGATGCATGGCGGCGGCTAGGCGTTCCATTATCCGCTCTTGGGGCTGATTAAAGCCGCTATGTATGGATGCGGTGACAATGTCGAAGCCGCGGAGGGTGTCATCGTCGTAGTCTAGCGTGCCGTCATTACGGATATCCACCTCTGTCCCTGCCAATATGCGGAAGGGAACCAACTGAGCATTGAGCTCTCGGATCTCCTCCCATTGGGACTGAAGCTTTTCTACAGAGAGGCCGCGGGCGATGCCAAGAGACTTAGAGTGATCGCAGATGGCTAAGTATTGATAGCCTTTGGCCCGGGCGGCAGACGCCATCGCCATTAGGGGCTCGGAGCCGTCGCTGGCTTTGGTATGGACATGGAGATCGCCTTGGATATCTCCTATCTCGATAAGCTTGGGCAGTTTTCCCTCTTGAGCCGCTTCGATCTCCCCCTGGTTCTCCCTTAACTCGGGGGGAATGAACGCTAAATCCAAAATATGGTATATCTCCTCTTCTTCCTTGCTCCCCAAGCGCTTGCCTGTAGTCTCCTCGAAAATACCGTATTCGCTGATCTTAAGACCCCTTTTTTGGGCCAACTCCCTTAGTTGGATATTGTGGCTCTTGGAGCCGGTGAAATACTGGAGGGCAGCGCCGTAACAATTGGGCTCCACCACCCGCAGATCCATTTGCAGGTTATCGTAGGTAAGGATGGAGCTCTTGGTAGCGCCCATGGCGATGACCTCCTTGACCATGGGCAACTGGGCAAAGGCCTTCATTACTTTTTCTGAGCTATCCGAGGCCACTAAGATATCAATATCGCCGATGGTGTCCTTCATCCGACGAATGCTCCCCGCGGGGTCGGCTCTTTGCACTATGGGAAGCTCTCTCAGTAGGGCTACCACCTCCTCGGAGGCGGGCAACACCTTTCCCAGGAGATGGCGCTGGGTACGTTGCTGAAGCCTCTCCAGTTCCTTCAGGATATTCTGCTCGGTTTTGACTCCCATTCCCGGTAAAGGGGCTAGTCGATGCTCTCGAGCTGCCTGGTACAACTCGTCCATGGTTCTAATGCTCAGGCTCTTGTGAAGCAACTGTACCTTTTTGGGGCCCATACCCGGCACCCGAAGCAGGTCAATGAGGGCTGGATCCACCTCATGTTGAAGATCATCGTAATAGCGCAGATGGCCGGTGGCTAGATACTCTTGGATCTTGGTGGCAATGGCTTCTCCTACCCCGGGTATCTGACGGAGGGTTCCCGCCTCGGCCATCTGGGCTATATCTTGGGTGAGGCTTTCGATGCGCCGCGCCGCCTCCCGATAGGCCCCGATGCGAAAGAGGCTTTCCCCTTTGATTTCCAGGAGGTCAGCGATATTTTCTAATAAGCCAGCAACCTCTCGGTTTCTCATGGTTCCACCTCCACTAGCCTTTTGAACCTCAAGGCATCTTTGTACATGGGAAGGTTATTGAACAGACAATATATTGTGCTCCCAGGCGGCCCTGACCTCAGGGGTTGGACGGAAAAACCCGTAGTCGCCGGCTTTTTGGGGTGTTATCGTTACTGGGGTGCGGCGATAGGTGGGGCTAGAGGAGGGATGGGTGATGAGCTGCCATGCCTTAGGGGTGAACTCAAAACTGGGAGGGGCCAGCTCACGCCAGCGCTGAGCGGTGGTCAGAGACGGAGGTCGGTAAAAGGTCTGCTGAACCTCGACTACCTCGAACTGGCCAAAGTACTCCTTCATGCCCTGGGGAAAGCCGCAGCAACCGACCCGCACCGCCATATTTCATCACCAGGTTTATTATATCCCAAATTGGCACAGGGTCGAAGGGAAGATCCTATTAATCAACACCCTCACGAATGGCTCCACTTGCCACTTCCTCGAAGACGGGGCCGTGGGTCTTACGCAGGGGTATTTCTTTTAGGAAAAGACATGCTATGATCGCTAAAGCAACGATAACTAAGCCCACCAGAAAGGCCTCATGAATAGATAGGGCTAGAGCGCTTTTGAGCCCCTCTAACAGTTGTTGAAAAAGCTCTCTGCCTTGTGGCCCCAATTGAGAGAATTGTTGCTGTACTTGAGTTAGGATGCTCGGGTTCACCAGGATTTGGGGATTAACAAACTGTGAAAATTGCTCTGGCGGTATAGCCTGTTTTACCTGAGGAGGAATCTGGCGGGGTAGTTCCATGCTCAGGCGAGTGGTCAACAGCGACCCCATAATGGCCACCCCAAGGGTGCCGCCTATACTACGAAAGAACTGGATGGCGGAGGTAACTGCCCCCAGTTGGCTATAAGGGAGGGCGTTTTGAACCACAACTACGAATATAGGCATGGTGATGCCCAGGCCAAAACCCAATACTAGCATGTTGCGCACGGCCGAAGCGTAAGTGGTATCTACACCCATACGGGAAAGGAGATACATTCCTGTGGTGGCGATGATGATTCCCGTTAGACCGATAATACGGTAATGGGACCATCGTGACATCCACTGTCCCCCCAAGGTACTCCCTATAGCCAAGGCAATGGACATGGGCATAGTCACCACTCCTGAGCTGGTGGCCGAGAAGCCAATGACCCCTTGGATGAACAGGGGGACGAACATGATGGTGCCAAACATTCCCATGCCAAGGGTGAGGACGACGGCGGTGGAAACTACAAAAATTGAGTTTTTAAAAAAGGAAAGGGGTAGGATAGGTTCCCTTGCCCTATTCTCCAGCCATATGAAAGTGAACCAGGCCAGCGCCGAAAAAGCCAGCAGGCCCGTGACCTGAGGCGAGGCCCAGGGGTAGGTGCTGCCTGCCCAAGCTAAGGCTAAGAGCAGAGGAACTGCAGCCAAAATGAGGGTGGCTGCTCCCCAATAG
>JACQTR010000176.1 GCA_016210705.1 Chloroflexota bacterium
CCCCAGTAGCTGACGTCGGCTATGCCGGTGGATTTGAGATAGGCCTCGGCCTTTCTGGCCACATAACGGGGATCGCGGCTATAGGGCTGGCGGGTGATGGGGTCATAGATGTCACAGATCAGGCTTAGAGTGGGCACGGCACAAACGGGATCCAGGATAGCGGTTAGGGGATCAGGTATCAAAATCATGTCGCTTTCCTGTATTTTCTGGAAGCCCCGGATGCTGGAGCCATCAAAACCTATGCCCTCTGTCCATATGCTTTTGGTCAGGTCGTCCAACTCCGTTAATTCCGTGGCTGGAATGGAGAAATGCTGCCATAATCCCGGCAGATCGTTGAATTTGAGGTCCACCACCTGGATGTCCTTCTCCTTGATAAACCTCATTATCTCTTCTGGGTTCACCTTTACCTCCTTTGGTTATCTATTGGTTATTGTGGACCACTTCTAGAAAATTAGAGAAAATTTTTCTCGCCACCTGCCCCAAGGGGCGGGCCTGAGCATTAGCCTCTGTCATCAGAGCAGGTATCTCTTCCAGCTTCTGTAACTCTTTCAGCTCATTTTGATATTCTGTCGTCCAATGGACCACCATAGCTGGGGTAACCTCGACATGAAATTGAAGGGCATAGGCATGATGGTCGTAACTAAAGGCTTGGTTAGAACAAAGGGAAGAGCTGGCCAATTTAGTTGCCCCATTTGGGATGTCAAAGGTATCCCCATGCCATTGAAAAACGGCAAATTGAGGCGGGCATTCTCTAAAAAGCTCGCTCCTCGTCCCTTCTTCAGTAAGGCTAATGGGGTAGAAGCCTATCTCCTTCGTTGGATTGGGGCTTACTTTGGCCCCCAAAGCTTTGGCGATTAACTGGGCACCCAAGCAAATGCCTAAAACAGGCGTATTGCTTTGGATGGCCTCTTTAATAGCTTGGTGCTCGTCTACGAGGTAGGGGTACTTATCCTCCTCGTACACATTCATTGGCCCCCCTAAAATCACCAGGGCTTGATAAAAGCTGAGATTGGGGATGGCTTGGTTACTGTATAGCGAAACGATGTCGTAACCTATCCCTTTGTCGTCAAGGAAATGGCCCAGTAAGCCAATGTGCTCGCATTTTATATGCTGCAGTACCAAAAATTTCATCAGGGTGCTCTCATTATGAACCAGCTATGTTTCTAATATGTTACAAAACAAAGTATAAATTACCCTGCCGCGAGAATTTTACCTCACAACGAGAGGTTGATTTGTTCTGATATTAATTCGCTTTACGGGATTAGCGTTTTTCTTTAATTGGTAAAACAGCCCAGGCCAAATACATCCCTAGAAAAGCAACGGTGGCTAAGATGGTTTCTGCTAGCATTTCACTACCTCCTTTTGTAATGTCCTAGGATTTACACCCAATAAATCTAAAGGGCTTCCTCTCCCCTCTCGCCAGTGCGTACCCGAATAACCTCAGTTATAGGTGCGACAAAGATCTTGCCGTCGCCGATTTCCCCGGTGCGGCTATTGGCAACAATGATTTCAATGACCTTCTCTGTATCAGCCTCACGCACCACTAGTTCTAACTTCACCTTCGGGAGCATATCGATTGAGTGTTTTTCTCCGGTTCGACCAACGTAGGTAATGCCTCTCTGAATTCCTCTGCCAGTGACATTTACAACATTCAAGCCAAAAAAACCGGCTTCAGCTAGGGCGTTCTTAAGTGTCTCCAACTTCTCGGGGCGGATAATGGCTTCTATCTTGTTCATGACTCTCCTTCTAGAACTGGTAGGCCGTTTCGCCGTGCTGGGATACGTCTAGACCTATCGCCTCTTCCTCTTCCTTTACCCTTAAACCGACAAGGCGATCGAGAAGTTTGAGGATAATAAAGGTAAGGGTGAAAGAATAGGCCCAGGTAGCAGCCACTGCCACCAATTGATTGAAAAGCAAGCCCGGATTGCCTCGGAAAAGGCCATCGGCTCCAGCGGCGTTGATGGCCACTGAGGCGAAGAGACCGGTGGCGATGGCTCCCCAGGTTCCCCCTACACCATGAACTCCCCAAACATCTAAAGAATCATCCACCTTTGTCCTGGCCCGTAGTCGGCAGGCCAAATAACAGAAGACTCCGGCACCGAGGCCGATTAGAACCGCAGCCATAGGTCCTACATAGCCCGAGGCTGGGGTAATAGCCACTAACCCAGCCACTGCGCCGGAAGCGGCCCCTACTATGCTGGGCTTGCCCCCTAGCCACCAGCTCATGGTCATCCAGGTCAGAGCAGCCATGGCGGCAGCGGTATTGGTCACTACGAAGGCGCTAGCGGCTAAAGCACCGGAGGCCACAGCGCTTCCAGCGTTGAACCCGAACCACCCGAACCAAAGGAAACCGGCCCCCAGTACTATCATAGGGACATCGTGAGGCTCGATGGCTCCCTCTTTTAATCCTAGCCTCCGTTTCATTACTAGGGCAGCGGCTAGGGCCGCCAGAGCCGAATTTATGTGGACGACCGTCCCGCCAGCGAAATCCAGAGCTCCTAATTCTCGTAACCAACCATCTGGTGCCCACACCCAATGTGCAACGGGGTCATAGACCAAGGTCGCCCAGAGGATAACAAAGAGGAGAAAAGATTTGAATTTCATCCTTTCGGCAAAGGCACCAGTGATTAGGGCAGGGGTGATAATGGCGAACATTCCTTGAAAGATCATGAAGGCTTGGTGAGGTATGGTAGAGGAATAATCAGGATTGGGCTCTAAACCTACATGACGCAACCCAAACCAGTCCAACCCCCCTATAAAACCGCCCTTGTCGGGCCCGAAGGCCAGGCTGTAGCCCCATAAAACCCACTGCACGCTGATGAGGGCAATAATGATGAAACTTTGCATAATGGTGGCCGCTGCGTTCTTTTTCCTAACCATTCCTCCATAGAAAAAGGCCAGGGCAGGGGTCATGATCATAACCAGGGCTGCCGAGGCTAAAACCCAGGCAGTGTCTCCAGCGTTAACCTCTTCGGCAAGCGTGCCTAAAGGTAACTGAGATAAAGGGGCCAAACCATACGCCATACTTCTTACCTCCCTCTTAATCCCTTTCTTGGGATTAAAATATGACCCCATTATGCAAGGACAATGTTTCCGATGTATTACGTGGCTTTTAACATTGCGTTAAAAATAAGAGAGGTGAACTTTTGTCTTCACCTCTCTTATATAGATTTGGTAGGACTACCTGCGTTAGCTATTTTTCTTTGAACCGATAGCCCACATTCCTCACTGTTTCGATAAAAGAGTGATCTTTATCCTCGATTTTGCTCCGCAAACGACGAACGTGGACATCCACCGTCCTGGCGCCGCCATAATAATCATAGCCCCAAACCCTATTAAGGAGAGCATCTCGAGTAAACACTCGTTCCCGGTTGGTAGCTAAAAACTTGAGCAACTGATATTCTTTGTAGGTCAGGTCAACGGGGTTGCCTCCGACTGTTACTTCATATCGGGCGGGGTCTATGACCAAATCACCACATTGAATGGTCTCGGCCTCTTCGTTGGTGCTTCGCTCTAAAATTTTGTTTATTCGCCCAATCACTTCCCCTATCCGATAGGGCCGGATCACGAAGTCTTTTACTCCACTGGGGAAATCGTAGTTCTCTATCTCCATTTCGTACACCGAAGCCAAGATAGGGGCCTGGGTCAACTCCTCAATTTTCTCCAGGAGTTGATGTGTCTCTACGTCGCCTGTGTCTAATTCCCAGATGATTACGTCGGGCTCATCAGAAAGCTCTAACTCCCCGCGGCCCAGGTAAATAAAATAGGATGCATAACCTTCTTTGCCCAATGCTGTGCTCAATCTATGAGCCTCGGTTGTATCATGGGCTATTATCAATACCTTAGCCTTTGTTTCCAAATCTCTACTCCTGGGCTCCATGATATTTTATTCTATGACAATTGATATAGGCTGCCAATAGCCCAGGAACTCAGATAGATAGCTGATAGTCGCCTGTGGGGCGGAAGAATTCATGATTGTATGCCACCATATGCTCACCAATTTTCTAAACTCAAGCTGTCCTTTGGAGTACTTGGTAAGTAAGTAAAGTAGGTTAGGGTATTGACAATAGACGTAGGGATGATATATGCTTCATACCGTTTACGCATTATATTAAGTACTCTACTAAGACAAATTTTTGGTAGCCGTTAAAGATTTGTTAGAGCCGTTACAAGGGTGTAGCGCTAAATTAGGCATATTTACAGGAACTCGACATAATTACATAAAGTATGTATGGTTTCAGTAACAGGAAAGGATTGAAGAAGGAGAGACAATGGGATTCAAAATAGTAAGGACCTTTGGCATAGAGGCGACCCCTTTTGAGGCTGAAATTATTAAGGAATTAGGGGCCGAATATGTAGGCCTGAGATGTACCAACGAGGATGAGATCCTGGAGGCGACACGCGACGCCGATGCGATGTTGCCAGGGCCATGGGATCCGGTTACCAGGAAAGTGATCAGTGGCTTGAAGGGATGCAAAATAATCGCTGCCCTGGGGGTTGGCTACGATAACATAGATGTGAAAACGGCCACCGAGTTGGGTATCTGGGTTACCAATAATCCTGATTATTGTTTAGATGAAATGTCCGACCAAGCCATGGCTCTTATTCTAGCTAGTGTCCGTAAAATAACTCGTCTCAATGATGCGATAAAAAGTCAGAAGCAGTGGGGAGCTGGCCGAGACATTCGTGCGCCCATGTTTAAGCTCCGGGGCCAGACCCTGGGGCTTTTTGGCTTAGGGCGTATCCCGCGGCGGGTGGTGCCTAAGGCACAGGGCTTCGGTATGCGAGTCATCGCTAGTGACCCTTATGTATCACCGGCAGTGTTTCAAGAGTTAGGTGTGGAAAAGGTGTCCTTCGATACCCTATTGACCGAGTCAGACATCTTGTCCATTCACGCCGCTTTAACTGATGAAACTCGAGGCACATTTGGTTTAGAGCAGTTCAAGAAGATGAAGCGCACAGCTTATCTCATAAATACGGCACGAGGTGGTTTGGTGGACGAGCCGGCACTAGTAACGGCTCTTAGGGAGGGTTACATTGCTGGGGCTGGTTTGGATGTTATAGAAGGTGAGCCACAGCCCGTATTGGAGGGCAATCCTCTTCGAGAATTTGACAATGTTATCCTCACTGGCCACTCTGGTTCGTATTCCGAAAGTTCAATGGCTGATATTCGGAAGGCCGGGATACAGGAAATAGCACGGGTGGCCAAGGGTGAACCGCCCAAGAACCCGGTCAATCCTGGAGTAAAAGAGCGGTTCGAAGCAAGGTGGCGCTCATAAGTCGAGAGTTCAAGGAGAAAAATCATGAGCTTTAAGATAGTCAGAACTTCGGGCATGGAGCCGACACCTTTTGAAGCTGAAGTCATAGCTCAAATGGGGGCCGAATTCATAAGCAAGCGATGCACTTCCGAGGATGAGATCTTAGGACTGGCTCGCGATGCCGACGCCTTGCTGCCCGGTGCTTATGATCCGATTACCAAGAGGGTGATAAGTGGCTTGAAAGAATGCAAAATAATTGCTGCTGTCGGGGTTGGTTACGATAATATTGATGTGAAGACAGCCAACGAATTGGGTATCTGGGTCACCAACACCCCTGAATATTGCTTGGACGAAATGTCTGATCATGCCATGGCTCTTCTGGTAACTTCTGCTCGTAAGACAATCCGAGTAAACAAAGAGATAAAAGAAAAAAGATCGTGGCAAGCTGGACGGGCAGTTTTGTCTCCTGTATTCAAGCTCCGGGGTCAGACCCTGGGGCTTTTTGGTTTAGGGCGTATCCCTAGGCGGCTGGTGCCCAAGGCTCAGGGCTTTGGTATGCGGGTTATCGCCGCTGACCCTTATGTTTCTCCAGCGATGTTTCAAGAGTTAAATGTAGAGAAGGTGTCCTTCGATACCCTCTTGGCGGAGTCGGACTTTATATCTGTCCATGCAGCCTTGACTGATGAGACGCGGCACACCTTTGGTTTAGAGCAGTTCAAAAAGATGAAGCCTACGGCTTATATAATCAACACGGCCCGGGGGCCATTAATAGACGAGGCGGCCCTGGTAATGGCTCTCAGGGAGGGTTACATTGCTGGGGCTGGTTTAGATGTGGTAGAGGGTGAGCCTCAGCCTGTATTGGAGGGTAGTCCTCTACTAGAATTAGACAACGTTATTCTCACCGGTCATTCTGGCATGTATTCTGAGGACTCCATCGTCGAAATACGGAAGGGCTCCATACAGGAAATAGCGCGGGTGGCCAAGGGTGAACCGCCCAAGAACCCGGTCAATCCTGGAGTAAAAGAGCGGTTCGCAGCCAGGTGGCAAGGCTAAATTGAAGGGTTTGGAGAAAAAGGAGTTTCATTGATGAGCGAGCAAGCTTTGTCTGGCACAGTAGTAATTGACCTGACGCACCATATAGCCGGCCCTTACAGCACCAAATTCCTGTCCGATTTTGGCGCCGAGGTTATCAAAATTGAAAAGCCCGGTGAGGGAGACCCAGCTAGAAAAGCGGGCCCCTTCCCTGGAGATATGCCTCATCCAGAGAAAAGTGGCTTATTCCTCTATCTGAACACCAACAAGAAGGGGATCACCCTCAATCTTAAGACCGAGGCTGGGAAGGCTATTTTCAAAGAGCTGGTCAAGAAGGCCGACGTAGTGGTGGAGAACTTCAGCCCCAGAGTCATGGCCTCTTGGGGCCTTGGTTATGAAGTTCTGGCAGCGATAAACCCCAAGCTGGTGATGACCTCTATTTCTAACTTTGGCCAAACCGGGCCTTACCGAGACTATAAGGCTGCCGAC